>JALOMP010000068.1 GCA_025455365.1 Chitinophagaceae bacterium
TTCAGGACATAAGAGCGCGAAATAGAACATCACATGCTGGCCTGGTGTCTTGCCTGTATTGTCTGCTCGCGGCATTGGCATTTTCCGATTAACTTCGAGCAACTTAAGATTTATTATGGAATCAATCATCGCCCTGCTGACCCTGATATTGCTTGAAGTTGTCCTGGGCCTGGATAATGTGATTTTCATCTCCATTCTGTCGTCAAGGCTTCCGGCCGATCAGCAAAAGAAAGCCCGTAGACTGGGCCTGCTGCTGGCGATGGTGATGCGCCTGGGACTTCTTGCGCTGGTTTCCTGGATCATGAAACTGGAAGGCACGCTGTTCAATATCCTGGGACAGGACATATCCGGGAAAGACCTCATACTGATCCTGGGTGGTTTGTTCCTGATCTACAAAAGTGCGTCTGAAATCTATCATAAAATGGAAGGAGAGGAAGGCGACAAGTCGCATAAAATCAAGGCCGCCACCTTCAGGGATGTGCTGATCCAGATCCTGCTCCTGGACCTGGTGTTTTCCGTGGATTCCATTATCACCGCGGTGGGTATGGTTAAGGAATTGTGGATCATGTATGCCGCCGTTATCGTTACCGTGGTAATTATGCTCTTCGCGGCCGAGCCCATCAGTCGGTTTATTAACCAGCACCCGGCCTTTAAGATCCTTGCGCTCAGTTTCCTGCTGATGATCGGCATGGCGCTGATGGCGGAAGGCCTTGACTTATACATACCCAAGGGATACATCTATTTCTCCATGGTGTTTGCGTTCGTGGTAGACCTGATCCAGATGCGTGTGTCAAGGCGATCGCAGCCCGTCAAAACCCATGAGCATTTTACGCGCGATACCTAGGCAGTGCGGTCGTTCAAAAACGGTGATAAGACCTGCAGCGATAATCCCTCATTCGACGATCGCAGCATAAACAACCGGTTTGATTCGATCCCCGAAGTCCCAATCCTGTGTGGGCCAAACATTGCGCATGAAAATCGCCACCACACCGGTCTTTGGATCTACCCAGAAATGGGACGCGAACATGCCCGCCCAGTCAAAAGTACCGGCCCGCACCGGCACGTTGCGTTCGCTGGCTTCCGTATACACACCGAAGCCAAGTCCGAACCGGTAGGGCGCATCATCGCCATTCCACATGGCCAGTTTCCCGATCTGGTTGGTAGTCATCATCCGGATGGTGGAAGGCGCGAGGATCCTGGCGCCATTATACGTGCCGCCATTCAACAGCATCTGGCAGAAAATCGCGTAGTCGTAGGCGGTAGAACTCAGGCCGGCACCGCCTGAGAAATAGGTGCCGCCGGAGGTTTTAGGAAAATCGCGGCTGAAATCGCCGTTCAGGCTGATGATGGAATCCTGCATTTGCAGTTTGCCATTTTCATCCTGCTTGTACAGTTTTGTCAGTCGCGGTTGTTTTTCCCGGGGCAGGAAGAAGTACGTGTCCCGCATGCCCAGCGGCGCAAAGATTTTTGTATCCAGGTACCGATCAAGCGGCATGCCACTGATCACTTCCACCAGGTAGCCCAGTACGTCTGTATTCAGCCCATACAGGAATTTCTCACCGGGATGGTTGAAAAGAGGAAGGCCTGCCAGCCGGGTAATCATTTCCTTCAGCGTGGAATAAGGAGTGCCGATACCCCCGTTGATATGGTGCTTGTAGTAAATCGCATTCGCAATATTGGAACCGATTTGTGCGTAGCCGATGCCGGAGGTATGGTTTAACAGCTGGCGCACGGTTATCTCCGATTTCGCGGGTACCGTTGTGTAGGAACTGTCCGCCGCATTGTATTTTTCGAGGACCCTGGGATTCTTGAATGTGGGGATGAATTTGGAAACCGGGTCGTCCAGGCTGAATTTCCCTTCTTCGAAGAGCATCATCGCGGCCACGCTAACCACCGGCTTGGTCATGGATGCGATGCGGAATATCTGGTCCTTTCGCATCGGTGTACGTTGCTGGAGGTCGCTGTACCCGAACGCCTTGTGGTAAACAATCTTGCCGTTTCGCGCTACCAGCGCTGTCGCGCCGTTCAACTGTCCCCGGTCGATATACGATTGTATAAAACGGTCAACCTGTCCAAGCCTGTCCGCAGAAATCCCTGCCGCGCCCGGGGGGGCTTCCGCAAGAAGTGGGTACTGTGATTGACCAACAGCGATCAAAACTGCCAGGTTACCGGCCAGGATAAGGGGAATGATTTTTTTCATGATGGGAATTATCCCTTCAATATATGGATAAATCAGGTTCATTTTAAAGCCAGCCGGCCCATGGGTTATTGAAGTATCTTTAATGATAAAATTTCCCTTATGCTGCGTTCCATGTTTTGGAAACCCCTTCTTTCCATCTGCCTTTTGGTATCGGTATTGCTGGGTCTTTCCTGCCAGGCCCAGAAGAAGAAAACAGCATCGTCATCCGCAGGCATGTACCGGATCGATACCATCGTCAGGGGAATTACCATCCCGTATGGCCTGGATTTCCTTCCGGACGGGCGTATGCTGGTTACCGACCGGTCTGACGGGAAAATTTATCTCGTGGAGAAGGGGCGTAAAGAAGCGATTAAAAACGTACCCGCCGTATACGGAAAAGACCAGGCCGGGATGATGGATATACTGGTCCACCCGGATTTTGAAAAAAACGGGTGGGTGTACTATGCCTATTCGGCTTCCCGTGGAGGGGATAACGGCACGGTGGTGGAAAGAGCCAGGCTGAAGGAAGGCGCCCTCAGCGATCACCAAACACTCTTTACCAGTTTCCCCTTTTACTCTAATGGAGCGCATTACGGTTGCCGGCTGGCGCTTAAAAATGGCTACCTGTTTTTAACGATTGGCGAACGGTACAGCCTGCGGGATTCCGCGCAATCATTAGGCAACCATCTCGGTAAAGTGATCCGGATCCGGGAAGATGGTACCATTCCTCCTGACAATCCATTTTTTGGTCGGTCAGGCGCCAAGCCGGAGATATGGAGCTACGGACACCGGAATCCGCAAGGGCTGGCGTTCCATCCGCAAACCGGCGATCTATGGGAAGGCGAACATGGTCCCAAAGGCGGTGATGAAATCAACCTGATCGGAGCAGGGAAGAACTACGGGTGGCCGGTGATCACATACGGTGTGGAATACAGCGGCGCGACGATCGGCGATGGTATTTCACGCAAAGAAGGGATGGAGCAACCTGTTCATTACTACAAACCTTCCATTGGCCCGAGCGGGATGGTATTTTATACGGGCGATGCATTCCCTGCCTGGAAGGGAAGCCTGTTTATGGGTGCGCTGGCGCTGACCCACCTGAACCGGATCGAACTGGAGAATAATAAAGTAGTGAAAGAAGAAAGACTGCTGGAAGAGAAAAAATGGCGGGTCCGTTCGATAAAACAGGGGCCGGACGGGTATCTCTATATCGGTGTAGACGGCGGTATGGTCGTTCGACTTCGGCCGCGGTCCTGAGGTTCATTTTACGATACCGAAACCGGTGCGGATGTAGATGCTGATCATCGAGGCGGTAAAAGCAGCCCAGAAAACAGTTGTGGCGACAGACACAGCCATCGCTTTAGCGAGGTGTTTCCCGCCTGTACGGCCGATAAACTGGTAATAAGCCCTGCCTTTGTACCAGATTTCAAAAGCAAAGAAAAGTCCGATACATGCCAGGTCGAACCCGGGCGCATCAATGTAGTATATCAATGGTGCTACCAGGAGGGCATAGAAAATCATCGTAAATCCCACAAAATACAGGTTGCCAACCAGGTGCTCAATGTAGTTGAATGGTTCCTTCCGGTAGAACAGGAAAAATATCAGTGTAATGAGCGGGGTGGCCATCATGTTTACCACATTTGAATATTTGCCTACAAAACCGTTCACTTGCCGGATCCTTTTGGAATATGTTTCCAGCGCCTTCTTTTCATCCATATTCAATGTCTGGCCTGCTTTCTTTTCAAACTGCCGGCTGCCGGCGTTTTCATACGTATGCAGGTTGCTGGTAACCAGTACGAGGATGCCGGCAACCAGGAGGAAAAAATTCAGGGGTTTAAAATGCTTTGCCCGATGTCCCAGCACGAATTCACGGGCTACCACCCCAGGGCGTATCCAAAGATCCTTTACCAGGGCAAAGATGCCTTTGTCCGCGTGGGTGAAATAATGTACGGCGTCATGCCAGATATCGTGCAGGGAAAGGCGGTGAATATTGGTTTTCTGTCCGCAAAGCGCACAGAAACGATCATCCGGGCGAAATGCAGTTCCGCAGTTCTGGCATTGCTGTGGGTTTGTTGAATTCATCCTGGCTATTGTTTTAAGAGCCCAATCACTATCTGAATCGCAAGACAATATTTTTCCCCGATTTCAGCAGGAGCGAGTTATTTTCCAGGGTATATCCATCGACGGTTTTCAACGTGGCGATAAACATGTCCTCAAAAGCCTGGTCCACGCAATTCATCATGGTAGAGGCGGCGTTTCCGAAACTGATGCTTTCTTTCTTGTTGATGGTGTAGATGCCATTCAGCCTGTTACATCCGCCGCTTCCGTAGTATTTTTTTTCGGTGGCATTGAACTGCAGTGAGGCATCCTTGTCCGTTCCGCTCAACTGGACCGGGACCCCCTTCATTTCATAGAGCACCCATCGTTTATCGCCCCAGGAATGATCCGGCGTGAGTTTGGGGCTGCAGGCAAACACCATGGCGGAAATGAAGGACAGTATGATAAGTTTCATGGACAATTTTTCAGGAAGGTATACAAAACCCCTTTAAGACAAGCCGTTTTAATCGGTACGGCGATGGAACGGCTGCGATATAATGGCCACCTGGAAAGAACAGAAATAGCAGCCCTGGGCAGGAACCGGGGCTTCAATTTTTTAGCGTAATTTGTCCGCGCGAAAAAGCGCTTCCGTACATGACTTCATCCAGAGACCACTATTTTTTTATCGGTATCGCCGGCACCGGCATGAGTGCACTGGCCCAGTTTATGCATGGTACCGGCGTGTCTGTAAGCGGGTCAGACCGTTTCTTTAAGCCCGGTGAATACAATGATACAAAAGCGAAACTGGAGGCCCTGGGCATCACCTGCTTCACACAGGATGGCAGCGGCATTCACCCGGGCATCACAAAAGTGATCGTTTCCACAGCCATTGAAGATACCGTACCGGAAGTGAGGAAAACCAGGGAACTGGGGATCCCTATCCTGAAAAGAAGTGAGCTGCTGGCTGAAATCACCGCCTCCCGAAAGACCATCGCCGTGGGCGGCACATCCGGAAAAAGCACCACCAGCGCGATGATTTTCGATATCCTCCTTCATGCCGGCCTGGATCCCAGCATCATCAGCGGAGCCGGGTTGGTGAGCCTGATTGAAAGGGGACTGATTGGCAATGCCGCGGTTGGGAAAGGCGACTGGCTTGTCATCGAGGCGGATGAAAGTGACGGATCCATCGTCCAATATCATGCGGAGCTGGGTGTTTTGCTCAATATCGATAAGGATCATAAGGAGATCGATGCGCTGAAGGAAATTTTCACCATATTCCGGGACAATAGCAGATTGTTTTTAGCGAACCGTTCCCATCACCTGTCGGCTTCCCTCAGTACAGGCTCAGAACATGATTTTACGATCAGAGCCGACCAGGATGCGGCATATACGGCAACCCATTTTGTACAGGATGGACTCCGTATACAGTTCCAGGTCAATGGTGTGCCCTTCAGCTTGCAGACTGTTGGAACCCATAATATGGAAAATGCGCTTGCCGCGGCTGCAACCGCGCACCAGTTGGGGGTTCCCCTGGAAACCGCTGCGGAAGCACTGGCTGGCTATAAAGGAATTTACCGGCGCCACCAGGTGTTGGGTAATAAAGGAGGGGTGTGGCTGATTGATGACTATGCCCATAACCCGGTTAAATGTGCCCGTTCCATCGAAGCCTGCCAGCCCCTGGCGGGTAAAGTCGTGGCCTGGCTTCAGCCGCATGGATATGCGCCGACGAAATTCCTGCGCGCCGATTTTGTGCAGGAGATCGCTTCCGTGCTTCGCCCCCAGGATGAAATCTGGATGAGTGAAATATTTTATGCCGGCGGAACAACCATAAAAGACATCTCCGCGGAAGACCTGGTCAATGATATCCGGGCGATGGGAAAGAATGCCTTTTTCGTACCAGACCGGGTCAACCTTCTGAATCGCCTGCGTCCGCACCTGGATGAAGACACCGTCCTGCTCCTCATGGGTGCACGGGATCCAAGCCTGGAAGCATTTGCAGCCCATGTATGGAATGAATTGTAGACGGCTCCTGATTTTATAACCATACCGAATAACCGAAATCATGACAACCCTGATTCGCAATATCCGCCAGCTTTACCAGGTAAGAACCACTTCGCCGCTGCTGAGGGGGAAGGAGCTTTCGGAACTTCCCATGATGGAAAATGCCTGGGTCCTGGTGGAGGATGGCATCATTTCCGGCTACGGGCGGATGGAGGAATTGCCTCCCGGTCTTGGTTCCATGAAGGACCAGGTGGATGCTGCCGGCGGTGCTGTCCTGCCGGCCTGGTGCGACTCGCATACGCATATTGTTTTTGAGGGAAGCCGGGAAGCCGAATTCGTCGACAAGATCCGCGGTTTGTCCTACGCAGAGATAGCCGCAAGGGGTGGGGGAATCCTTCAATCGGCAAAAAGGCTGAATGAAGCATCTGAAGACAGTCTCTTCAACCAGGCATGGGCAAGGTTGGAGGAGGTTTCGAAAATGGGCACCGGCGCCATAGAGATCAAAAGCGGTTACGGGTTGACGGTAGAGGGGGAGCTCAAGATGTTGCGGGTGATTAAAAAACTGAAAGAGCGATCGAACCTGGAGATCAGGGCCACATTCCTGGGGGCGCATACCTACCCGCTGGAATACCGGGAAGACCATGCCGGCTATATCCGGCTGATCCGGGAAGAAATGCTGCCCGTCATCGCGGCGGAAAAGCTGGCCGATTATATTGACGTGTTCTGCGAGGATGGATTTTTTTCACCGGAAGAGACAGAGGAAATCTGCCGGGCAGGCATGGCGGTGGGCCTGAAACCCAAGATACATGCCAACCAGATGAACATGTCCGGTGGTACGCAGGTAGGGGTGAAGCTGGGTGCGGTGAGTGTTGACCACCTGGAAAACATGGATGAAGAAGCCATCCAAGCGCTGGCAGGCTCCAATACCATCGGGACCCTCCTGCCAACGGCGGCTTTTTTCCTGCGCGTGGCTTACCAGCCCGCCAGGCACCTGATAGATGCAGGAGCGGTTATCGCCCTGGCTTCTGATTATAACCCCGGTTCCTCGCCTTCCGGTAACATGAACCTGGTGGTATCGATGGCTTGTATCCAGATGCGGATGCTGCCGGAAGAGGCCGTCAATGCGGCTACCCTGAATGGCGCGCACGCCATGGAATTGGGCGACAAGCTGGGTAGTATCACGGTTGGGAAAAAGGCCAATCTTATCCTGACCCATCCCATACCCTCCCTCGCTTACCTGCCTTATGCATTTGGCCGTCCCCAGGTTCGCGGCATGATATTGGGATCATATCGAACGGAATTGTAAAACGGATGGAGACTAATAACAAGCGCCTCTGAATTTGTACCAATGGCCTGGCTAACCCGTAAACCAAAGATTAATCTTGTATACCACTACCGTGACCAGGGCGTGGAGATCCAGCATGGTGACAGGACGGCTGCGCTTGCCTACCTGCGTGATTTTGTTTCGATTATCAGGCCTTCAAACGGGGAACCGGACACCGCTCGGGAGAACCTGGAGAAATGTATCCGATTGCTCCATGAGGAGCCTTCGGTTGCGTCCAACCTGCGTCGCGCGATTTTTATTCACATACGTGATGCTAACCTGGTGCCGATGCTCATTGAAAGTGGTATGGCGCTATCCCGCAGCATGGGCAGGGAGCTTTCCGCAAGGTTAAAGCACAAGTTTATCCCGCCCCTGAAGGATGAGAAGGATTTTCTCCAGGTGATCGATGCCGTTTTTTATGAGAACGATGATTATGAATGGGTGGAAAGGATTCCGGCGAACACCTGGAGCAGTCTCCTGAACTTGCTGGGGCTCTCGTTTCGGGGCGCTGAAGAAATCCTTACGGAACAGGTTTTCCACGCACTCCAGGTGCTGAGCACCGCCGTGGCGCAGATGGGATGGGAGCGTGAGGTGGCGAACTACCTTCCTATGGCCATTCAGCGGGAAAGCAACCCTTTTAACCAGCAATTGCAACTGGTTACTTCCCTGAAATCACTCCTGGGATCAGGGGATATCCAGGCACTGATCCAACATGCCTCCAGAGCCAAAGATTCGGTTGATCAATGCCTCGCTCAAATCAACCTAATCCGGGAAAACACCCAGGAACGCGGCGCCAGCCTGTCGCAAAGCTTTATCCTCTACCAAATGGAGCAGAAACTTGACCGTATGCTGCTCCTGCTGGATTTCCTGGATGCGGACGATCGGATCAACAGCCAGCGACTCGCCGGGTATTTCATGGGTGTGGTGCGGTATGAAAACCGCAAATACAGCATCCGGGAATTTCTCCGCCAGACCACTGGCTACCTGGCCTACCAGATCGCCGAACAGAAAGGAAAGAAGGGGAACGCGTATATCACTTCCACGCCGGCAGAGTACCGCTCCATGATTTTCAGCGCGATGAAGGGCGGCTTAATCATATGCTTCGTGGCTATTTTCAAAAACCTGCTGGGTTTCCTGAAGCTTGCACCCTTCTGGCAGGGCTTTGTATACAGCCTCAATTACAGTGCGGGCTTTATCCTGATCGAGGAAACCCATTCAACGCTGGCAACCAAGCAGCCTGCCTTTACGGCCAATGCAGTTGCCGGGTCCCTGGATGATAAGGACAGCAGCGGCCATCCCCGTTTATATAACCTGGCAGTAACCATCGCCAAGGTTTCCCGCAGCCAGTTCGCATCATTCCTGGGAAACCTGTTGGTCGTTTTCCCCGGTACCTATGCGCTGGCCTGGCTTTACCACTTGTCCTTTGGATCGCCCATCGCAGAAGGTGAACAAGCCCTGCAATTGTTGAAAGGCCAGCATCCCTGGCAGAGCCTGTCCCTGTTATATGCCTGTAATACAGGGTTCTTCCTCTTCCTGAGCGGATTGATTGCCGGTTATGTGCAGAATAAAATGAAATTCGGACGTATCGGTGAGCGGATCGTCCGTCATCCATTATTGCGTTTCTACACCAAGCCTGAGAAACTGCGTACCATCGCCCACTACTGGAACCACCATGCCGGCACCATCGTGGGCAGCATTGCTTTGGGCTTCTTCCTGGGGATGGCCGGGATCGTGGGCAAGATCTTCGGCATCCCTTTCGATATCCGGCATATCACCATTGCGGCCGGTAACAGTTCGATCGGCCTGTATGGCGTGGGGTATAACAACATCGCCCCGGCATACCTTTTTACCGTTTTTGCGGGCGTACTGGCGATCGGCCTGCTGAATTTCCTGGTAAGTTTCTCCCTGTCTTTTATAGTGGCGATGCGATCAAGGGGGCTGTCCGTGCACGACTTCCCGCAGTTCTTTGGAATACTGTGGCGTTACTTCAAAAGCAATCCCCTCGATTTCGTCCGACCCCGCCGCAGAATTTCTGCCATAAATACGGATGAGGTCACCTAAATTCGCTGGTTAAACGATTGCACTTTGAAGCATTTCCGATTTTACAGCAAACAGGACTTGTTGAACCAAACCAGGCTCCGCCGTTATGAAACCAAGCTCGGCGAGAAGTTGCGCACCCTTGAATCCACTTCAGGCTGGCTGGAAGCCCTGGCGTCCTCATCCACCAAGTACATACTGGCAGGCATACCCGAAAGTATCGGCGTGCAGGCCAATCATGGCATACCGGGAACGGAGACCGCCTGGACCGCCTTTGTACAGGCATTTGTGAATATCCAGAGTACAGATAAATTTTCCGGCGAAGAGATGGTCCTCGCCGGTTATTTCGATTTCGCCGATGTGGCTGCCGTTATTGACAATCATTCAACGAGCCCTGAAGAGAAAGTGGATGCCTGCCGCCATGCGGTGGCCAATATCGTGGATGAAGAGGTGGAAGAATTCGTAAAAACCGTTACTGCCGCCGGGAAAATGCCCATCCTTATCGGCGGTGGACACAATAATGCGTACCCGGTGATCAAAGGCGCGGCCAAAGGTCTCCAGAAAGCCGGCAGGATACAGAAAGCACAGGTCAATTCAGTAAACCTGGATGCCCACGCGGACTACCGCATCATGGAAGGAAGGCATAGTGGCAACGGTTTCCGTTACGCGATGGAAGAAGGTTATATGGGGAGGTATGCCGTAGTGGGGCTTCATGAAAATTATAATCCTCAAAGCATACTGGACGACCTCTACTCCAATGTTCGCATCCAGTACTCGTTTTTTGAGGATATCTTCCTGCATGAGCGTTTGAACTTTACCCAGGCCATGGCGCAGGCTTTCAGTTTTACAGACGATCAATACGTGACCGTGGACCTTGACCTTGATGCGATAACAGGAGTGCTCGCCAGTGC
>JALOMP010000069.1 GCA_025455365.1 Chitinophagaceae bacterium
CAGTTTCGCCCGATGTGTTTCGCTCTCGTGCAAGTCCGCTGACGGGATGCCCGAAATCCCAGAAATAGGCGAAGGTTTGCTCCTGTACCTTGTCCAGTAATTCGTTGTCTGATATGGCCGGGAACTTGCGACTTGAATCAATACGAGTAATGAGCGTATGATCAACGGTAGAAATGAAATTACCCCCGGAAGCCGATTTAAGGGTACCGTCAATCCGGAAAAAATGTTTGGATATGCTGGCCAGTGAAGTGGTTGGTTTCACGATGATGACCGAATCATTTTGTTGCAGTGAATAGGAATGTGCAACAGGGGCCCCGCCAGCATCCGTAAATTTTATGGCGGAGGCTACCGTGGAGGGCAACAGCGGCTGTGTAAATACCACCCTGATTTCCGGGCGAAGACTGGCGCCATATTCGGTGGTTTCGAATGTGGCATTATCCAGCCAGATTGACTTCACTTTCACTTGGGCAGGGGGTGGGGGTGTGGAGGGTTCCGGATCCTTGCCGCAACCCAACAGAAGGGACAGCGCGAACGATAGAAAAAGGAGACGTTTCATGATCTGACCAGTTAACGTTCGAATTCATTTTTCATCACCAGACATACGTGGCAACGGATCCTGCCGGAATACTGGTCTTTGCCAGTTTGCCTTTGTACCTGATGTTGAAATCCGAAGCCGTTCCGGTTTCATTCAGGACAATCAACACTTTTTTTCCGTCCGGCCGAAGGAAGGCAGCATGGTGGAGGTTAGTTCCGCCGTTACTTTCAATCCGTTTGGATCCGGGATAAACAAATTTTGAAGCATGCCCCACGATATAATAGCTGACATTGCGGGTTACGACGGATGCATTCAGCGTGAGCGCCCCTTTGCACTCCGTACAACCGCCGGGCGTGTGGGGACCGTAGGAAGGATCGTTGGCCAGGTTCCATTCAAGGGCGATCCTGCTCCAGTTTCGCATCGACCCGATGATGACGTTTTTCACGTGCCATTTCAGGTCGCCGTCAAAACTGCCATTGGCACCGGTCCATTGTTCGGTGAAGTACAGGTTCTTGTCCGGGTGTGCCGCTTTAACGCCGGACAATGCGCTGATATCCCCGGCATACAGGTGGAACGCGGATCCGTCAATGAAGGCCTTCGCAGCCGCATCATTCATGATCGTGATCGGGTAATTGGGGTTGTCACAGTTGTGGTCCCAGACAATGATCTTGGTGGTGATGCCTGCCGCCTGGAAAGCCGGACCAAGGTGGTTTTTAATGAAGTCCGCCTGTTGTTGCGCGCTCATCACCATGCTAGGGTTGTTGCCGCCATGCTGGGGTTCGTTCTGCGGGGTGATGGCATCAACGCGGATGCCGTTGGCTTCCATCGCCCGAATGTATTTCACAAAATATTGCGCATAGGTAGCGTAGTACTGTGGCAGCAGGCTGCCGCCTTTGGAGTTGCCATTATCCTTCATCCATACGGGGGGACTCCAGGGGGATCCCATGATTTTAATGGAGGGATTGATCTGCAGGATTTCCTTCAGGACCGGCAGCAGGTCCACGGTGTCCTGGGACAGGCTGAACTGCGCAAGCGTAGGGTCCGTCTGTCCTGCGGGGAGATCGTTATAACTGAATACTTCGGCGCTGAGGTCTGATGCCCCGATGCTTACGCGCAAATAACTGATGCCGATGGCATCGGCACCGTTGCCAAAAAGCTCTTTCAACAGGTTCGATTTTGACGTGCCGTCCATCCGGTTGATCAGGTATGCGCTGCCGCCCGTGAGGGTAAAGCCGAAGCCATCCACCGTCTGGAAAGACTGGGTGGAGTCTACATCAATATTATTGGCGATGTCCGACTGATCTGAAAAGGTTATGGAAGCGGTTTGTTTTTTCAGCAGTTGCGACTGGCTGCCGGTGGTTACCCATGCTTCGGCACTGGTTGCTGGTACCGGATCTGTGCCTGCTTTCTTGTCTGTGCACGCTATTGCCATCACGGCAAGCAGCGGGATGGAAATACTTTTTCTGAATTTCATTTAATCTTTGTTTATAATTATTCGTTTCCCGGTTCAGTCGTTCATGTAGAAAAACTGCATCGCGTCGTTATTCCTGGCCAGCAGTAATGCTTTCCTGCCGCCCTGCATCCTGATCCATTTGAGGTCGCGGGCTTCACCGTAAACATAGGGAAGGTTGCCTTTTACCACAAATTTCGATTGCTGCCTGTCAAATGCAAACAGGGTTGGCTGAAGAGCGTCATAGCGACCTTCATAGGGGATGGTTCCATAAAAATTTCCCGCAGCCATAAGCAAGCCCGGACTGCCGCCCACTTCGGTAAAAGTCATCACTGGAGACAACTGCAGATCCACCGGGAGATCCACTTTTTTATACTGTCCTTTGCCGTCATTGATGAAACAGGCGGACGCGAGATTTTCCGCCCTGAGTTCTATAAAATCCTTAAAAAGGTCATACAATATATAATCCACTGTTTTTCCCGCCACTTCTCCATAGGTAACATATGCTTTCTTGAGGACGGGAAGTGGTTTTTCCAATTCATCTTTTGCCAGGAACGGATATTCCTTTCCGTCGATGGTATAGGCCATGATCTGCTCGGTGGAGCCGTTGTTGTCGAAATCCTTGACATACAGTTTCAATGGACCATTCTTACCCGCGTGGAACTTGTTGTTTAGTCCCCAGTTGCCCGCTAGTATGTCCATGAGGCCATCGCCATTTACATCCGTAACCTGCAAGGTTTGCCAAAGGCCCGTCGATTGGGGAATATCCTGCGGTTTGAATACGCCCTTGTTGTTGATGAATATCTTCACGGGCATCCATTCGCCGGACAACACGAGGTCTGGCTGTTTGTCGTTGTTCATGTCTGCGAACACGGCATCGGTGACCATGCCGATGGATTTAAGGGCGATCATGTTCTCCCCAGCCAGGGAGAATTTTCCTTTGCCATCATTTATCAGCAGGTAGGATGTCTGTGGAATTCCGTACCCGGTGGGGCTGGCCAGGTTGCCAATGAAGAGGTCTTGGTCGCCATCCTGGTCAACATCCCCAACTGCCACGCATGACTTGTTTTCATATTGTTGCGAAAAGGGATTCACTGCTTTCGTGAAATGGCCTCTGCCGTCATTCAGGTAGAGGCGGTCCTCGAGTGAAAACGCATTCTGCCTGGGTTCGTTTCCGCCGCTTACCACAAACAGGTCAAGGTGACCATCGCCATTGGCATCAAAAAATTCGGCATCCACATCCTCGCAAATGGCATCTCGACTGAAAATGGCCGTGTCAGTCGGGAGGAACCTGCCATTCGGTTGCTGGATCATGAGTGTTCCCGGTTGGTAGCGGGCCCCGCAGGCATAGAAATCATCCAGTCCGTCCTTGTTCACATCGCCCACCGCAATCTTCGGTCCCCGGGTAGAAAGGGCATGCGGAATCAGGTATTGTATGTTGAAATCGACGAATTCATTTTCGCGGTGTTTCCAACTTGCCGTGTTATTTGAGGGCAGTTCGGTGAACAGGGGCGGGTTTTGCCTGAAACGGTCGGCATGCCTGAAATCCTCTGTTGCTTCTTTTTGATCTGCGATAAGGGTCGTGCCTGCTTTGATGTTTTTAAGTACCTGTTGCTTCTGATTGGGCCATACTATCAAGATGCTGTCAATATGCGTTGCATCACCCAGGCCAAAGAAAAGGCGGGGCTCTGAAGAAGACTGGAAACCCCTGGTGGTCATCAGTTGCTGGTACTGCATTCCGCCCCTGTTAAACAGGTAGGCTTTGGTGCCGATGCCGAAAGAATTCCCGCTATCCCCCCTGAAGCGAAGGGTAAGAAAATTCTTTTGTGTTGTATTATTCTGCAGAATGCTTGCCTTGGTCCCGATGCTGTTAATAACCAGGTCAAGGTCTCCGTCGTTGTCGAAATCGGCATAAGCAGACCCGTTATAATAACCTTTCATACTACCCGTTCCCCAATCCTTGCTTACATCCGAAAAATTGAAATTTTTATCGCCCTTGAACAGGAATGGGTGGGAACTGCCATCGGGCATGGCGGCGATGGTTTCATCATCCAGTTTATCGGTCTTGTTCAGTCCTTTTAATTCCTGGTTCGAGACAAACCGGATGTAGTCCATATCTACCGGTCGCTTGACAATGCCACTGGTGATGAAGAGGTCCTTGATCCCATCATTGTCAAAGTCTGCAAACAGCGGGGACCAGCTCCAGTCGGTTGCCGATATGCCGCTTAAAAGACCCACTTCACTGAAGTTCACGCCATTGCCGTTATTGCGTTGCAGGCAGTTCCGGGAAAACTGGTGCTGGTAACCGTGGATCTCCAGTTTCACTTTGTAGATATCCGGGTTTTCATCACTGCCATAGGTTTTCAGGGTCTTTTCATCAGGGGGCAGCATGTCTACGGTGACCACATCAAGCTGCCCGTCGTTATTGTAGTCGGCCGCATCATTGCCCATGCTGAACCGGCTGTAATGCCTGAAATGCCTGGCCCCGCTTTCCGAAAAGGTACCGTTGCCGTTGTTGAGGTAGTAGTAATCGTTTTCGTGGAAGTCGTTGCCGATGTATATGTCTTCCCAGCCGTCGTTGTTGAAGTCCGCGATGGCGATGCCGAGGCCATATCCAAGGTTGCTCTGGTAGATACCGGCTTCTTTTGAAACATCCGTGAATTTGCCGGTTGCCTGGATATCATTTCGGTAAAGGATATCGCCGGAAATGGAATCGTATTTCAGGCGATTGAGTGTGTCCACGATATTGGCATGGGGATGATGGCTTTGGTTCAGCATATAGCAATCCAGGTCCCCATCGTGGTCGTAGTCGAAAAACGCGGTCTGCGTAGTCAGTCCTGAAAAGCCCAGGCCGAACGCTTCGCTTTTTTCGGAAAAGCTGCCATTCCCGTTATTGATATACAGTTCATTGTGCCCGGAGAGACCGTACCGGTTGTTTACGGAACTTACAAATATGTCCAGCAAACCATCGCCGTTGATATCCGCCATGGTTACGCCGGTACACCAGTCGGAATTACCTGCTACGCCCGCTTTTTGCGTGATATCCTCAAATTCGAAATTTCCTTTGTTAAGGTAGAGTTTGTTGCCGCCTTTATGGTTTGCGGTAAAGTAGATATCCGGCAGCCCATCATTATTGATATCGCCGGTGGCCACCCCGCCACCGTTATAATAATAGAGGTAATAGAGGATATTGAATTTGGGGTGTTTCTCGAGTGTGTTGACAAAGTCCACATGCGTCCGTGAGTCCGGCAAGATGGAAAAGAGGGTTTTCTTTTTCGAGCAGCTGATCATGCCCAGGACAATCAGCGCGGAACAGAGAAGGACGATTTTCGATTGGGTGCAGCACCTTGCCATGCATGGAAATTATGGATAATCAATTTCATAAAAAAGGGCTGAAACTGAGAACAGTTCAGCCCTTTACGTTTATGACCCTTACGTATGTACGCAGCCGCTTTTTACAGCTTGCTGTTGTATAAGGCTTGTACTTCGGAGGCGGACAAGGCTTTTCCATAAAGCCGGAACTGGTCCATGGATCCGGAATAGGAATGAATCCATGCGTCCGTGGGCCCGGTAACACCGGCCACGTGTTTATTCCATCCACCCACGATGAAGTTGGTGGGATTGCTGAATGGGGAAGCGCCCCTGTTGACACCGTTCTTCTTGACTTCACCGGAGGTCTTTGCCAGTTGACCGTCTACATACGCCCGCACTTTGGAGTCCTCGGAACTATACACAAAGGCGATATGATGCCACTGGCCGTTCAATGCATCCGGGAGCCGTTGATCGCCGACGAATTCAACCCAATAGTCTTCGATGGCCAGTTTGCAGGCCATGAGGCTGGTGGTGCTGTTGCCGGGATCGGGTCCGCCTTTTTCAACCAGCAGGAACAGGCCACTGTTGTGCCAGTAGTCTGTGGATGCGAGGGAGAAATGGAATTCCGGTTCACCGTCTGTGGCCGGCACATTTTTCATCCAGTATGCCACTGTCCAGCTTGTGGCGGATGCAAAGTCGTTGGCGGAGGGATACTTAATGGCTTTATCTTTTGTAGAAGCACCCTGGATCGCTTTCCCGCTAATCCCGTCGACGGGTGCCAGCGGGTTGCTGGATGGAAAGTTCGCCCGGATGCTGTCTACCGCGTTCATCAGCGGGTCTGTGGTAATTCCGTCAAAGGCGGTATAGAATTTCAGCGGGCCGCCCGGGGGGTTGCTGTCTTTCGGATAGTCGCCCAGGGCTGGCCTTTCCATTTTCTGGCAGCTAAAGGCTACTACACTTACCAGGGCTGCACCTAAACCGTATCTGATTATTTTTTTCATGTTTCTCTATTTTACGAAAGATGATATGTTCAACAGATCATGTTACATCAACTGCCGTGCTTTACCAGCAAGGATTCTGCACCAGTACGCCTCCGGAAAAATCGATGGCTGACTGGGGAATGGGATAATACTGGTTGCAGGGAACATAACCTGCCGGTCCCAGTACGGTTTCTGCATCGCCCCAGCGTACAAGGTCAAAGAACCTTTCACCTTCCATGGCCAGTTCATATCGCCGTTCATTCTTGATGGCAGTCCTCATTTGGTCTTTATCAACAAACGTAACATTGCCAAGTCCCGCGCGGTTCCTTACCTGGTTCAGGTAGCGTTCAGCGAACAATTGGTTTTCCGTACCACCCAGTTCATTGGCCGCTTCGGCTGCCATCAGCAGCACATCGGCATAGCGCAGTTCGCGCTGGTTCACCCAACCGGCCTGCCGGTTACTGGTAGATGACTGCATGGAGGGTTCTGGGTATACTTTCTTGTTCCAATATTTCCTGGGAAGGGGCCCAGACGGCACGTCGAATACGGATCCGGGCAGCGTCTTGCCATACCCGTCCGCTTCGCCAGAAGCCTGAATCGTTGCAGCCTTCCGCTCGTCTCCGGAGGCATAGGCGTCAACAAGGCTTTGGGTAGGCGTGTTCCAACCCCATCCAAGGTCCCAGTCGCCAGAACCACGGACACCCTGGGCGATACCATACCAGGAGAAGTAATTATCTGTTCCGTTGGGGCCGATATAGGCCTGGATCTCCCAGATGGATTCGGGGCCGTTTTCGCCGGCTTCTTTAAAATTTGTTGCAAAATCATCCAGGAGCCTGAACTGTCCGGAAAGGATGATCTGCTGGGCGAGCGAGAAGGCGCCCGACCAGTTTTTCCTGGTCAGCAGGGTCTTCGCTTTCAGGGCACGGGCAGCGGCCTGAGTCAGCCTTCCTTTGTATTTCGCCTGCCATACCACGGGTAGGTTTGCCATCGCCTCATCCAGGTCCTCGTCAATGAGGGCATAGATTTCCTGGATGCTGGCCTTTGGTTGTTTCGCATCATTGGGATTGTACACACGGAAATCGATCTTGGGTACTTCACCGAAAGCCCGAACCAGGTCGAAGTATGCAAATGCCCTGAAGAACTTCGCTTCGGCGATGTTTACGCGGGACGCATCGTCTGTCAATCCGAGCGAGTCAGCCAGTTGAAGGGCTGTATTGGCCTGCCCGATCAATACATAGTGCTGGTCCCAGTAGGTGGTGCTGGACCAATGGTCCTTTACATACTGGAACTCGTCGTAAATAACACCCCAGTCTGCGCCGTCCGCGGAGGAACTTCCTTTTTCGGAATCATCGGCCCGGAAGCCATGCATGGCCAGCCAGGGGATGCCTCCAAAACCTTGTCCGGCCACATCACCGTTGCGGATGGCGCCGTACAGTCCATATACCTGTCCTTCCAATCCGCCCTGGTTAAGGTCGTCAAGGGTTGCCGTGAGCGGTTTCCTGTCCAGGAATTTCTCACATCCCGTGAACAGCATCACGACGGGTATCGCAATGAGCAGGGAACCAATGAGTTGCTTTATCCTATTCATAACACGTGGTTTTTTTTGCTTTAGAAAGTTATGTTGATGCCGGCTGTGATAACGCGTGGCAGGGGGCCGGTTCCATTGTCGATACCAAAGGAAGTGGCCGTACCACCAAATTCAGGAGAATAACCGGAATTGTTCTTAAAAGTTTTCAGGTTCTGAACGTTGGCGAAAATGCGCAGGTTTTGTATGTGGTATTTAGCCATATCCTGGGGGTTGAAATTATAACCCAATTGGATGTTCCTGATCCTGAAATAACTACCGTCTTCAATACCATACGTTGAAGGCAGGCGGTTGATCGGGTGGTCATCGCCCAGGATGGGATCCCAGTTGGATGTTCCCTCGCCATTCCACCTGTCCATCTTGAATTGAGGATAATTAAACTTGGTGAACGGAAGTTCCGAACTGCCCCAGTAGCGATACACTTCATTTCCATATACGCCATTCACATCGATACCGAAATCAAATCCCTTGTAAGCCATGGTGGCGGATGCACCGTAGGCAAAGTCAGGCGTGGGGTTTCCGATCATGGTCCGGTCATTGGCATCAATGAAGCCGTCTCCATTGACATCCTTATACTTCAGGTCGCCGGGGCCGTACTGGTAACCAACCACCACCGGGGATGCCAGTTTCTCGGCATAGCTCTGGTAAACACCTTCCACCACGTAGCCGAAGAAATAACCGATGGGGTATCCGGCTTCGGTCTGGTTGGGCCTTTCCTCGCTGGCGTTAAGTTTATTTCCGCCGAGGTCAACCACTTTATTATTGAAAGTGGTGAAGTTGCCGCCTACGGAGAAGGAGAAGTTTTTATTAATCTGTTGCTTCCATTCTGCGGCGAGTTCAAAACCATTGTTGGTCACGCTGCCCACGTTGTCCAGGCGCTGGCGGCCGGCACCGGTGGGTACGATCGTCATGATGTCTTCCGTCTTCTTATCATAATAGGCGGCTTCCACATGGAGACGGTTCTTCAGCATATAGGCTTCAAAACCTACTTCCCAGGCATTCACCACTTCCCAGGTCAGGTTGCGGTTAGGCTCGTAGGCGAGTGAATAGGCTGGGGCGATCGTATTGCCGAAGATGGCGGTATTGCCCGTCTGCAGGGCAGGATAGTATGGGTAGTCGTATCCGTAAGTATTCTGCACACCCAGCACACCCCAGGAGGCTTTCAGCTTCAGGAAGTCGAAAAATTTCTGCGTTGACATGAAATCTTCCTTGGTCAATTCCCAGGCGGCGCCGATGGAATAAAAATTCTTATACCGGTTTTCGGGCGAAATCTGCGAAGAACCGTCCTGGCGGAAGGAAGCATTCAACAGGTACTTGCCCTGGAAGTTATAGAGCGCCCTGAACAGGAAAGAGGCGGTTGATTTTTCCCACTGGCTGGAGGTCGACCGCTTGGAGGCCGGATCATTGAAACCGTTCTCTACATACCAGAAGCGGGGATCATCCGGGATGGAATCACCGGGGTCACGCTGGCTGGCGGAAGCGGAGAGGTTGTCATACGTGCTGAGGTACGTGGTGAAACCGGCGCTGGCAGTCAGGTTATGATCGCCCCAGCTATTCTTGTACGTCAGGATAAAGTCCTGCTGGAACTTCCTCCAGTTAGATACGGACTGGTTCACGCTCGTGAGCCTGTTGTTCGGATCGATATAGGAAGTGTCCGTCTTGTCGTAGGCACCCACCGGGTTATAGCGATAGAGGATGGGGTTGTACTGGTGAACATCCACCTGCGACATGTCCGCGTAGAAGGTGCTCCGGAAATTAAAATGCTTCAGGAAGTTGAGGTCCACAAAAGCGCTTGCAACAATCCTGTTTTCATTATTGATCTGCTTGTCCCATTTTTCATTCAGGTTCATCAACGGGTTGGCGATCTGACCGGCCTGGTAAGCCAGTTCATAATACAGGCCGGAAGCCTGGTCATAAGTTGGTGTGATCGGCCATACCCTTCTTGCGTCAAAGAGGAGTCCCTGTGCGCTTCCGTAGGGCAGTTCCTGGTTGATCATATTGATGTTGAAGCCGAGTTTAAAAAATTTATTCACCTTGAATTCGTCATTGGCAGCAACGAGTACCTTTTTCAGTTTCTCGTGCAGTACCACGCCTTCATCGGTGATATACCCCAGGCCCATGTAAAATTTATTCTTTTCAGAACTGGCTGAAACGCTGACGTTATTGCTGGTGTACACACCCGTGCGCGTCAGCTCATTCACCCAGTCGGTATTGCCATTCCAGCCCGTATAATCAAAGAACTGGGCGGGTGCGAGGCCGATATTGGTTTGTTCCTCGTCAAACAGCTCTTTGAACTCATCGGCATTCACCATGTCGATTTTGTCCACCAGGGTCTTTGTACCGATGGCGGAATTGAAGTTCACGGATATCTTTCCTGCCTTGGCCCTCTTCGTGGTAATGGCGATGACACCGTTGGCGCCACGGATACCGAAGATCGCCAGGGAGGAGGGGTCTTTTAAGATTTCGATGGATTCAATGTCGTTGGGGTTGAGGTAATCGATGTTGTCATTGAAAATACCGTCCACCACGTAGAGGGGTTTAATGCCGCCGATACTGTTGGTGCCACGGATGCGGATGTCCGGTTCGGCACCGGGAACGCCGCTGTTCACTACGGTCAGACCGGCC
>JALOMP010000348.1 GCA_025455365.1 Chitinophagaceae bacterium
GTTGCCCGCGACTGCCTCACGGGTGTCTGGGTGCCCAATGCCTTCACGCCGGGCGGCGACGGGGTTAATGATTTCTTCCGTCCGCAGGTATCCGGCCTGCTGCTGGCATACCATTTCAACGTCTATAACCGATTTGGTGAACTTGTCTTTTCTTCCACGGATCCGCTGCGGGCCTGGGATGGTACATTCAGGGGCGGCAGGCAGCCTTCAGGTGTCTTTACCTGGGTTTTCCGGTACCAGTTGCAGGGCCAGGAACCCAAAACAGAAAAAGGGACCGTGATGTTGATTCGCTGATATTCTTTTTGATGCCTTATTCACACTCTGTGCGCGATGATCTCCCAGTATCAATCCCATCCGCGGTCAGTGTAATTTTCCCCGAACTGCTTCTTCCAAAACGCCTAAAAGCCGATCCATGTCGTGGTCGTTGATATGCAGGTGAGGAGAGATCCGCAGGAACTGCCCGCGCTGGCTCAGGAAAATTTTATGAGGCCGGAGATCCTGCAAAAGGTTGCCAGTATATGTTGCCGGCAGTTTTGCGCCGAACATATGTGGGCTGCGATGGGATGCATCCGGGACCTGGAAACCCTTTGTTTGCAAAGCATTGCACAGGCGCGCGTTGATTCCTTCCAGCGTCTCGGCAATTTGCGGTATGCCCCAGGCCTGGAGTTGTTCCAGGGCAGCGATCGCACCCGGCAGGGTAACCGGGTTACAGGTTTCGCCCACGTCGAAGCGCCGCGCACCCGGCAGGTATGCATCTACGTAAGTGGTCAGTCCCGCAAAATCACGCGCATTGGCCCGCGTGATCCAGGATTCTTCCAGCGGCCGGGCGTTGCGCCAGCGAGCGGATACGTACAGCAGCGAAGCGCCGTAGGGGAAGAGCAGCCACTTATACCCCGAAGCAGCCAGGAAATCAGGCTGTACCGTTTCCATCGAAAGCGGCATGGCGCCGAGCGACTGTGTGGCATCCACCACCAGGATCGTATCGTTGCGGCGGCAAGCTTCACCAACGGCTTCAAGGTTCACGTGCGCTCCATTGGTCCAATGGCAACTGGTGACCGCGGCCACACGGATGCCCGGAACCAACTGGTCGAGGATTGCCTTCGTCCAGTTGCCGTCTACGGGGACCGGTACGGTATGAAGGACAGCACCCCTTTCCTTTGCCACCCGGTACCATGGAAGTACCGCACTCGGGAAGTCCTCCGCGAGTACAAGGATGATATCGCCCCTTTGTATGACGGGCTCCACAGCCCTTGCCGCTGTACTCAAACCGTAACTTGCAGATGGAGTGATCGCATACCCTTCGGCATCTCCTCCGAATAAGCCGGCGGCCAATTCCCGAACCCGGTTTGCATCGTCAAAAAAATCCTCCGGATGCCTTTCCCAGGGGTGTATTTTCTGGTTCAGGCCGGTGATCATGCGATCCCTGGAAGCGTTGAGGAGCGGCGAAAAGTAGGCGGTATTAAAATACGCGATTTCACCTGGTATGTCGAAAAGGGAGCGTTGGTCTTGCATGTGTTCAAGGATGGAATATGATTCAATAAACCGGTTGGATGCCCGCAACGGTTGTTCCCGTATCAAATGTATGTTGTGCAGGCGGGAAAAAATTAGACAGGGAAAATTGTTTGGCTCAACCTGGGATATGTGTATCATCTTAGGCAAGGCAGAAATGCTACATTCGTACTCGATCATTCCCGGGCGGTAACCATTGAATAGGTATTTTCACATCCACTTTTACGAAACCAGGAAACGGTATGCGCAGGCAATTCGGCGGACAGGTTGACCAGGCACTGATTGACAGGTATGCGCAATCGAAGCAATGGGACGGCAGCCAGTTTCAGAACCTGGAGGCTACCAGCATGGCTTTCAGCCTGAGAAAAATTCCAGGCCTGGTCTACCGCGGCATTTTTGAACGGGACGGCCGGGAACCCCGGGTCCCTTTGCCTGTACGTCCTTTTGATGCGGACGCTTTTCTTTCCGGTAACCGGGGAGCCACTTTCAGCTGGTATGGCCATTCTGTACTGTTGCTTCGAATGAATGGAAAGACCATTCTGATTGATCCGATGTTCGGACCCAATGCATCGCCTATCGCCCCGTTCTCCGTGAAGCGGTTTTCAAAAGACACCCTGGATATCATCGACCAGCTGCCGCCCATCGATCTGATGCTCCTGACCCATGACCATTATGATCATCTCGACCTTGCCAGTATCGAGCGACTGAAATCCAGGGTGGCCCGGTATTTCGTGGCCCTGGGTACGGGCAGGCACCTGGTCCGGTGGGGCATTGAGCCAGGCCTGATCCGGGAATTCGACTGGTGGGACCAGGTTATCCATGAAGGGATCGGTATCCATTTTACGCCTACCCGTCATTTTTCGGGTAGGGGTCTCCGTGATCGTCAGAAATCGCTCTGGGGTGGGTGGGTCCTGAAGACGCCCCAGGAAAGTATCTACTTCAGCGGTGATAGTGGCTACGGGTCGCATTTCCTGGAAGTAGGGAGGAGGCTGGGCCCATTCGACATAGGCTTCATGGAATGCGGGCAGTACAACGAAAACTGGCACCAGATACATATGTTTCCTGAGGAGGGTGTCCGGTCCGCCCTGGAATCGTCCGTAAAGAAGGCCATGCCGGTGCACTGGGGTGCGTTCTCACTCGCCCTGCATGGCTGGAAAGACCCTGTGGACCGGTTCGTGCGTGAAGCGCAAGCGCAGGGACTGCCGCTGCTCCACCCGGCGCTGGGTGAGATCACATCCATTTATGACCAGCAGGGCCCGCAGTGGTGGCGGCTGATTGACTGAAACTATTTTTAATTTATAAATAATAGCCCACATGCATCCTGTTCGTCGAATCATGATCCTGGCTGCCATCGTTACCTCCATATCCGTGAACGGGTCGTACGCGCAGGCATCCAATCCCGTCCTGAAACTGTTTCCTGCCGGTACCGTATTGCATGGTGATATCCGTTATGCGGGAGATACCCTTTCCAAGCACAGGCTGGACATCTATCTCCCGCCTGGCAACAGGAAAAACCTGCCCCTGGTGGTTTGGATCCATGGCGGGGCCTGGATGGTGAACGATAA
>JALOMP010000349.1 GCA_025455365.1 Chitinophagaceae bacterium
GAAAGCGCCCAAGGCCCTCAAAGAGGAAGGCCTGCCGGGATTGCCTTCCAACATGGTTTTCTATTGTTCCCGCGCCACGCATACCTGGATTGAAAAAGCTGCTGTCTTGTTTGGACATGGCACCAAGGCATTGCGTTGGATACCGTCGAACGAGGACAACACCATGAATACAAAGGAGCTGGAACGGATCATCCGGGAAGACCTGGCATCCGGTTACCAGCCATTCCTCGTCTGCGGAAATGCAGGCGACGTCAGTACCGGCGCCGTTGACGACCTCTCCGCCATCGCGGCGATCTGTAAGCAGCACAACCTCTGGTTCCATGTTGACGGCGCTTATGGCATTCCCGCAGCCACGCTGCCGGAGTATGAACCACTGTTCAAAGGCATGCATGAAGCGGATTCCATAGCACTTGACCCCCATAAATGGCTCTACGCACCCCTGGAAGCCGGTTGCATCCTGGTGAAAGATCCCCAGCATCTCCTGGACACCTATAGCGCGCATCCCGCCTATTATAATTTTGAAGGCAGCGATGGGGTGACCACGGTGAATTATTACGAATACGGGTTTCAGAATTCCCGCGGTTTCAAGGCCCTTAAGGTCTGGCTGGGTTTGCAACAGGCCGGCCGCAGCGGATATGCGCAGATGATCCGGGACGATATCAGGTTGTCGAAGCATATGTATGATTTCGCTGCTGCGCACCCGGAACTGGAAGCCGTGTCCCAGCAATTAAGCATCGCCACATTCCGGTATGTACCCCCCAATACTGTCATGTCCCCCGATCACGGTGAAGCGTACCTGAATGCGCTGAATGAGCGACTGCTCAACGAACTTCAACAGGGCGGCGAACTGTTCCTTTCTGATGCGATTGTGCAGGGGAAATACTGCCTGAGGGCCTGCGTGGTGAACTACCGGACTTCCATGCGGGACATCGAGGAAGTGATGGAAATCGTGGTCAGGGAAGGAAGGAAAGTGTCCGAACTGTTCATGCCGGGGCTTTGAATCCTGCGGTAGAACAATCCCGCAGCGCTACACCGGGAAATATAGCGCGTTGCCTAAGCATTTTATTAACCGGATTTCTTATCTCCTTTACTTTGTAAGGTACTGACCCGGTATTTCTCCGGCTTCTTGCCCGTACGTTCGATCAGATTCCTGGCTTCAAGGTCGAGCTTGACGGTTTCCCCATACCACTGTACGCCGCCCTTGAAATGATCCTTCACGTCCTGGTAGATGGCTTCCATCAACTCCAGGTGCGTGAGTTCCTTGCCCTTCAGCACGGACAACAGGCTGGCGCGAATCGTGTCGTACTTGTCTTTATCGATCCGCTTGTTCGTCTTGGACGGATCCGGATGTAGTGTCTGTATTTTATCCTTGTCCATATGATCGCATTGCGAAAATCTGCCCTCAACAAGACTCCATGCATCACCTGTTCATACCCATCAGGGCTTCGCCCCGAAAACCTGGCCGATTGTTTTCATGGGAAGGAACATTCTTCGGCTATCCGGGAGTGTAATGAATCCAAATTTCCGGTAAAACCCGGAAGCTTCCTCGTCCAGGGGATCTACGACCACCGCGATGGCCGCCACCGCGTGGGATGCTGTATCGAAACTCCGTTGGAGGGCTTCCACCAACAGGGCAGCACCCAATCCCTGGCCTTTGCAGGTAAGGTCCACAGCCAGCCTGCCCAGCAGGATCAGCGGCATATCGCCTTTTGTGGGCAATGTCAGTTTCTTCGTCACATTGGCTGGTATTCCCTGCCCTGGAATAGCGTTAGCAGAAAGCGTATAGTACCCCTTGATTTTTTTGCCATCATCGGATAATACAAAACAGGTTGCCAGCTTTCGCCTCATGTCCTGGCCTGCCTGGCGCTGCAGGTAGGTATCCAGCATTTCTTTCCCGCAACGGAACGCGGCCCTGTCGTGCCTGTCGTTCAGGGCCACCGTGATATAGCTCATTTTCTCTTTGCCTGCGCTTTATACCGCTTTGCCGCTTTGACCAATGCCGCGTTGGGTGCGGGAGGCTGCATCAATGCATCGAAAAATACCCGCCTGTCCTTTTCAGAAGCCAATACCTGGGAATGCTTGTCCAGGATGGCGTGTGCCGCCTCGGTACTGTAATGAACGATGAATTCTGACAAAGACCTGAAACCCCTGATTTGGGCCGCCCGTTCGAGGAGTTCTTTCACCTCCTGCGGTAAACGGGTATCAAATCTTGCCGTAGCCCTTCGACCGGATGCAATCGGTACTGCTCTACGGGATGGTGTCACGGCATTTTTTCTGACCGATGGTACCCTGGAGGCCGCCTTTTTTTTGATCGTTCCCACCATGTATGGTTTGTACAAATGTACGGTTATATTCCGTACACGACAAGGGATTGGCCCCTTGTCTCCAGGTGAAAAAAAGCTTCCACAAACGGGAAAAATCCTTTTTTTCCGATCCTACCGCCCCTGCACGCCAGGCACGACGGGCAGGCTCTCGTTGCCTTCCTCGTTTACGCTTTGTACCGCGAAGAAATAATTGTCCTTGGAATAGGGAAGCTGGTATTCGAGGGCGGTGGTGAATATCTTCTTCTGCCAGACCGGGCTGGTGGTCTCACGGAGGAGGACATAATAGCCTTTAGGTTTCCCCGAACGTGGCGCTTTCCAACTGAGAAAACTGTAGTTGGTGAGTCGCCTTACTTCGATGCGCACTTCCTCCGGCATGCCCGGGGCCTTGGCGAGGTTGGCCAGGTTGGCGAGGTTCATCGCCGTATTCTTCCTTAGGTATTCGAAGTCCATGAATTCCGGAAGATCGCCGTACTGCACGCCGTTTTCCTTGCGCACGTTCTGGTGCTGGTGCAGGTAGTTCTCGTTCATTTCCGTAATCCGCACGGCGGCATAGTTGCTGTCGACAAACGGCGTGTGATCGCCCCCGCGCAGGAAGCGGTCGTTGCGATAGATCATCACCACTTCCAGGTTGTCCACGTATCGTTCGCCGATCTCCTTCACATAACGCGCGAGCTGCCGGGCCTTGCCATCGTTCTCCAGGCCGAACTGCCGGATCTGCTTCGCCCGGTTGGCGGTTTCATACGCGGGCAG
>JALOMP010000350.1 GCA_025455365.1 Chitinophagaceae bacterium
CCAGCCTGGTCATGCATGAATATGAACGGGAACTGGATGCCTTGAAGACCATCCACAATGACATCCGCAGCAGCAGCTATGTATCCGTCTCCCTGCAGCCCAGCGAGCAAACGGAGCTGGTAAACACGATTTTTTACCAGCCCCTGTTTAACCAGCTGAGCGACTACAGGATCCTGGAACAGTTTAAGTTCAGTGTGAAAGCCGGGAAAAAGTGGGCATTATCATTCAACATAAACTACCTGTACGACAATAAACCGGTACAGGGTGTACCCATGATCAACTATACGGTCAGCACGGGTATCGAATACCACTTCTGAATCGCGGAACACAAATCATCAGCGCTTCTGCTCCAGGTTACGCTCCACGAAGCGTTCATATTTTTCCTTGAATTCACTTTGCGAAAGATCTGTTCGTGTGGAACCGCCTGAGCCTGGTTCAAGGCGACTGCCCATGTCAAAAAAGACTTTTGGATACGCGTCCGAGTATAACGGAGGCAGCCAGCCAATTCGGACAGCCGAACCATATAGGGCCATCAGGAAAAAGATACAGGCAAGGATAAAGGACCTGTCCCGGAAACCATTGATGATATGCAGGGCATGGTTGTGTTCCCAGCCCTTACGAAGGCCGGGAAGCAGGAAGGATCCGAAAATGAAAACCAGCAGCAGGATAAAAGCCCCTCCGCCGGTAAAAATTCCGATCTGCGGCAGGAAAGGGGAAATAGCAAAGGATAACAGGAACAAGATCACACCGGCATAATAGGCGATGATCCAACTTTTGTTGGAGTTCCCGTCACTCACCGGCTTTTGAATGGCATCCCGCAGGTTACCGGCGTACACAAGGACCAGTAGAATCGCCGCAGCCGTGGCGAGGTATGTTGAATAGGGGACCGGTATATGAAAATTGTCCAATGAAAACAAGGCAGTAAGCGTGATGAGGCCCAGCAATTCCGCTACGGATGATTTGGAATACGCTTTTTTCCCTGTCAGCTTTTTAATCAGCTGATACAGGAAAACCAATGCAAAACCCAGGGACACCCATCCCAGCATGGCAAATCCGTAATTGTTCTGCGCCATGGATGCAAAGGCACCCATGACGAGCAGCATGAACAGCAGGAAAAATATGGTCAGGTAACGGTTCATCAGCCAGGGAAGTAATCGTTATAGTCAAAGTTCCAGAAAATATATTCATCCATCTTCCGCCAATCCCTGGTACCGGCTGCCCGCTCGCGGGCGCGACTGGCTTCCAGCAGGATCAGGCTCCGGCATTGCAGGTCCTGTGATTCCGTAAGCGTGGAAGGAATCATGGACCAGGCCCGATGGTAATTCCCTTCATATGCCTGCCCGAACACCCGCAGGAGCACCCCGAAGTACTTTCCTCCCTCGGGCAGATCCCGAAGCAGGCTTTCCGCCTCGCGGTTGATGGGCTTGCTGCCGATTTCAGACAGGAGCTGGATCTGGAAATACCGGGGATCGATCGCGTCATTGATTGGAATCGAATAATCAATGGCAGAGGCAACCCGGTACCCGGAATCCAGGTAATCAAATGTCCGCGGATCTGCGCCTGAACGGTATAACCTTTCCGAAATGGAAAAATATCCCTGCACACGATCGTTCACCCGGTCGAATTTCTGCACCATGGCAGTTGCTTCCTTATCCTTCCCCCTCGCCGCCATATGCATGGCCAGTTGGTTCATCATGTTCCGGAAAAATCCTTTCTCCAGGTACTCGTAACGGTTGGAAGAGGCACGCAGATCATCCAGGCGAAGTTTTTGATAATGGCTCCAGCCCACTGTCGTATCTCCCTGCTCATAGGCATGATTGGCCAATACAATATGCAACAAATTCTGATCGAACGCCCTTCCTTCGGGATGGGATTCCACAAAGGACAAGATGTCCTTCATTGTTGCGTCCGGGAGCGGATAGTTATTGGAATAACTCGAAGGCGGCAACTGGGTCTTCCATTCGAACGCCTTGGCAACCCAGAGATGGATGCTCTGCAAATCGGAGCCTGTCCTGTAGATTTCTCCCAGCAGGTTTTTCCTTTTCAGGTAGTGGAAGAAATAGTCACTGTGATAAGTCCAGGCAAACCACCCGTCTCGATAATCCGGGTACATAAAAAGATTTCGTCGAATGACTTCGTTTGTCCTGACCCCATCGCCGTTATAGACCAGGGTAACCGACTGTTTGTTATCCAGGTAAGCGGGATCCGTAGCTTTATAATAACCGATGGCTTCGTCCAGCCAACGATCCAGCCTTTGTTCGTCAACGGGCATTCCGCGGTCGTACCAGTATTTATGGTAAAACATGGCCTTCCGCTTGGATTGCATGGCCATCTGGAAATTTCGTTCGGCCGGATCTTTGATCTGCTTGATGATCATTTCGTAGTCCTCCAGCATGGCATCATAGGCCTTTCGGTCCATGAAGAAAAGATTGGGGAACAGGTATCCGCGGGTGGACCGGTGGAAGTTCAGGTCGATATTGATGGTATACAGGTGCGATATGTACCCGGCACGGATCACGGCATTGCGCAACAGCGTTGTAGGCGGATTATCTCTTGTATTGGAAGACAGCCACTGAATGATGGCTGAAACCTTATCCCGGTGACCGAACTGGTAGAGGTATCCGAGAATATTACTGTGGTTGTTCAGTACGCGCGCCAATTCAAAATAATCACGCTGGTTATTCTCCAGGAGCCTTCGGAAACAATGCAAAATGCCGGCCGTATCCCCCAGGGCGGCATAGAGGCTCGCCGCCGTGTGATATCCGCCATTAAAATCGGTGGAAGCCCTTCCGTTCACTTCGAGACTGCCCTTGGGGTAGTATTTCCTGAAAGCAACTGATCCGGCAGGATCGCCACTGATGCTGAGCGCATTCGTCAATGCGGCGATCTCTTCCCTGCCTGCCGCACCGGAACTTAACCAAAGTTGCGCCGCGAGGTTCAATTGCGTGGCAATCAACGGACGGTTGAGCGATGTATCGGCGAAGAATTTTGCCACCAGGGCATAATTGCGTTTGATAAGCGCGGCCAGTCGCTCATCCTGTTGCTTCTCCGGGTTATAATATATGTCCATGGC
>JALOMP010000351.1 GCA_025455365.1 Chitinophagaceae bacterium
ACAGGACATGGAGGAGATCTATGCCATATCAGACCTGTTCCTGCTTCCGTCAGAGTATGAGAGTTTCGGACTGGCGGCCCTGGAAGCCATGGCTGGCGGCGCACCGGTAATCACTACCAACGCCGGCGGTCTGCCTGAAATCATCATCGAGGGAAAAAATGGCTTTATGAGCCCTGTGGGCGATGTGGAGCATATGAGCGAACAGGCCATCCGCATCCTGCGCAATGACGATATCCTTGAAAAATTCCGCCAGGAAGCACGCAAACAGGCCGAACGTTTTGATATCGCCAACATCGTTCCGCAGTACGAAGCCCTGTATGCAAGATTCGTTCCGGTGAAGGAATTGGCGCACTAATGCATTAATTCTTAGGCTTGAGCCAAAGTTCGGGGTTCTCGAACTTGGCTTCGTTATTGACCACAAAGAGGATTTCGCCTTCCCCATCGTCATTTTCACCCGCACGGCCGATGACCTGTCCCATCTTCACTTCAGTCCCCTTGGAGACCGACACAGAAGTAAGGTTGTAATAGGTAGTGAAGTATTTTCCGTGCTTGATGGTTACCGTCTGGCTGCCGGCTACATCATATATCGAGGATACAATACCCTCGAATACCGCTTTCACCGTTGCCCCCGACTGCACGCCAAGGGTCAGCCCGATATTGTCTTCGATCAGGGTGGTGCCTTCAATTTTTTTGCGACCGAAGGATGAATTCACACTGGCTTTATCTACGGGCCAGGGCAGGTTGCGGCGGTTGTTCTCAAATCCAACGGATACCCTCGTTACCTCGGGTGTACTTTCCAGCACATTGGCCTTACGGGGGGCAGGCGCCTTACCGGCGGTGGATGATTCCGGTTTGGTGGCAGGTTTCGTAGCAGGGGCACTGGCGTTGGCCGCGGCAAGCCGCTTGGCTTCTTCCGCCGCCCTCTTCCTGGCAGCCTCAATCTCACGGCGCACAATGGATGCAATGGCGTTTTGCAGGTTGCGGTCGATGCGCTTCTTCGCATCCAGTTCCTTACCCAGCTCGCGTTCCCTTTCCTTGATCTTGCTCAGGTAGCTGCTTTTCTCCTTCTTCTCCACTTCGAGGGTCTTCAGCTCCTTGCTCTGTTCTACCAGCACCTGGCTTTTTTCTTTCTTGTTATTATTCAGGGCGATGATCTTACCCTGCAACATTTCACGGGTCTTGTTGATATTGGCCACCTGGTCGTCCCGGTAACTGCGGTAACTTTTCAGATAAGCGACCCTTCGCACGGCGTCATTGAAACTGGTGGCGGAGAAAATGAAATTGAGCATGTCATAATTGCTCCGGTTCTTATACGCGTACTCTATCGTACGTCCGTAATGTTCCTTGAGGGTGTCAATTTGCTTTTGCAGGCGGTAAATCTCGCGGTTGTTGCTGTAGATATTGTCATCGATCAGCTTCACCTGGGCGTTGATGTTGTTGATCACCGCATTCCGTTTGGCCAGTTTATTCTGGATGAGGCTCAACTGGCCCAGGCTGGCTTTCTTATCTTTTTTGATGGAACTCTGCGCCTTCTGCAATTCCTGGATCTCCTGCTGGATTTGCTTGCGTTGCTTCTCCAGTTCTTCCCTGCTCTGGCCATGGACGGATATAGCCATCAACGTAACACCCAGTACCAACAGGGTGAATATCCGCAAGCCAGGGAAGAATTCGCGTACTGCCATATTCAAAGGATAAAAAGATAAAACGCAAAGATGGCCCCCAGATTAACACGGGGCTGTTAAAATTACTTCAATTTGTAATTACGGGGAACGGAGAAAGGGTAGTTCTGCGGTTTATTGAACTCCACCTGCTTGAACTCCATGTCCACATCCACCTTGGTTTTCTCTGCCAGCGTGATGCGCCGCTGGTTGGCAAACTGCCATGTGCCGTTGGGCTGGTAGTCGTCATATGCCAGGCTGGCCGTTCGGCTTCGTCCGGGATCAATATCATCCAGCTTGCTTAAGAGAAGGTTGGTGTTGGCCTTATCAATCGTCATGAAATGCTTGAAAAAAGGGCCGATCATGGACACGGCATACTGGCTTCCCTTGTCCTGGAAAGATTTGATATCGCCCTGCATATACACCGGGTTTCCGACGATGAGGTCCTGCAGGGTCACGAAATCAAAAGGCAGTTGCGTGATTTGCTGGAGGTAATCTACGCTCTGGTACTGGATGGTTTTTTCCAGCTTGTCCAGGATCGCCACGGAATCCGGCTTGATGATGACCCTGAAGGCTTCGATCCCCAGTGCCGCTATGACGCTGACCCATATGGCGCTGTCCTTCCGGATACGTATAAACGCATTGAAATCATATTTTCGGTCCTTGCTGTCCCGATAATCCACTTTTACCTTGGCTGCGAATGTGTTGAAATCGATGCGCCGCTCTCCAAGCCTGGACATGGTTTCCCGGGCTACGCGGGCCGAATCGTCTTCCACCGGGTTCACCACTGCCACGGTCGTATCCTTGATGACCATCACGGATGAAATTTTCCGGGAGGAGCGACAACTGGCAAGCAGGGCAACAGCCAGGGCGAGGAATAGAAGGTTTTTCATGCAGGGGTTGAGTTAATGCGTTCCCGTATGACCGAAGCCGCCTGTGCTGCGGGTGCTGTCCGACAATTTCCCGGTTTCCATCCATTCCGCCCGCTCCACTTTCTGGATGACCATTTGTGCAATTCTCTCGCCGGGTTCGATCACCTGGACCTCGCCGGAGAGGTTCACCAGGATCACGCCGATCTCGCCGCGATAATCCGCATCGATGGTCCCGGGACTATTCAGGCAGGTAAGCCCTTTTTTAATGGCCAGCCCACTGCGGGGTCTGACCTGTGCTTCGAAACCCTCCGGCAGCTCCATAAAAAGTCCGGTAGGTATGAGGACTCTTTGCATGGGCTCCAGGGTCAGCGGCAGATCCAGTGACGCACGGAGATCCATACCCGAAGCGCCGGGTGTGGCATAGGCAGGCAATGCATTGCCGGAACGGTTAACAATGGGAATGGAGATAACAGGCATCCGGTAAAATTACGCCGATTCCCCGGAATCACGCGTCAGCAATGCGGTGGCATA
>JALOMP010000070.1 GCA_025455365.1 Chitinophagaceae bacterium
GAACGGGAATGCAAAGTACGACTTCAGCACGATCACTACAGCCCAGGAATACAAGAACAGGAACGATATCAAAAATGAAATCCGCGACCTGCTCGATGATTCCTACGAGACAGCGGCTGAAAGCTATGGCAATAACCGGATGAAACTCTTTGGGAATACCGCCAGGCCTTCTGCAACCATCGGTGCCGGCGTAGCCTTCAAACTGGGTAAAAAAGTCAACCTCGCGATTGAAGACCGCTTTACGTTCGTCACCGATGACCTGCTCGACGGCCAGCGCTGGCAGGAGTCTGCTTTTGGTGACGCGGTGCTCACCCGGAACTTTGATACCTACAATTTCCTTTCCGTTGGTCTGAATGTGAACCTCGGTTCCAAGGCTGTGGAACCCCTCTACTGGCTGAATCCGCTGGATTTTGCGTATAGCGAGTTGAATTCACCCAAGCGGATGCTGATTCCCAAGCCTGTGCTGGATGATGTGGACGGCGACGGTGTAACTGACCAGTTCGATAACGAACCCAATACACCCGCTGGCGCACCGGTTGATTCCCATGGTGTAAGCAAGGATACGGATGGCGATGGTGTTCCTGACTATAAAGACAAGCAGTTGATCACGCCAACCGAGTGCCAGCCTGTTGATGCAGATGGCGTAGGTAAGTGTCCGGATCCGGAATGCTGCAAGAATATGGTGGCCGCCAAGCCAGCCTGTGCAATTGGTGATCTGCCCAGCATTTCCTTCAAAGGGAATTCCGCTGCCATCAGCAAGGATGCGGAAGCGGTGCTGGCTACTGTAGCAGACCGTATGCGCAACAACCCCACCTGTAAGGTAGTGGTTACCGGTTATGGCGAACCTTCCAAATCCAGCCAACAGTTGAGCTGGGATCGCGTAAATGCCGTGATCAACCACATGGTTGACAAGCAGGGTATCAGCATCGACCGCTTCGTGTTCCGTTTCGGCCAGGCTGAAGGTGATCCGAATACGGTTGACCTGCGCGCCGCCGGCGAAGGGGAAGAAGGTCCGAATACGGTACCCGCCCCGCACCCCAACCTGCGTAAAAAGTAAATCTCAAGTCATTTTCATAAAAAGGTCCTCCTACAGGGGACCTTTTTTTTATGTGTTTCTTAACGCCAGTTGTCCGGCTTCCGGCTTATTTTTCAGCTCCGGATCGGGAAAAAGAACTATTTTTGCGCGCTTCATGACGACCAGACTGATCATTATTGGATTTATTCTCGCTTCACTATTCGCGTCCTGCTCGAAGTACAATAAAGTGCTGAAAAGCACGGACTACGACTACAAACTGAGGATGGCGGAGCAGTACTATTCCAAAAAGGACTACCGTAAGGCGAAGACCTTGTACGAGGAGTTGTTCCCAATCTTCAAGGGGACTCCCCAGTTTGAAGACCTGTACTACAAGTACGCCTATTGTCATTATTACGATAAGGATTATATCAATTCGGAAAACCTGTTTAAGGGGTTCCTGGAGGTTTTTTCCAACAGCCCCAAGGCCGAGGAAGTGGAGTACATGCAGGCATACAGTTATTACAAGCAGTCTCCCCGCCCGGAACTGGATCAAACAAACACGATCAAGGCCATGGGAATGATGCAGGTTTTCCTGAATACCCACCCCGGGTCGCCTAAGGCAAAGGAAGCAGAAGAGATTATTTTGAAATGCCTGGCAAAGCTGGAAACCAAGGAATATCAATCCGCCCAGCTTTATTATAATGTAGGTCAATACAGGGCGGCGGCGTTGGCATACACCACCCTCATCAACAATTTCCCGGATTCTCAAAAGGCTGATGAATATAAACTGATGATTATCAAGTCTTACTACAAATATGCAGCCCTGAGTATAGAAGAAAGGCAACCGGAACGTTATGAGAAGGTGATCCGGGAAGTGGAGGATTTCCAGGACCGGTTCCCGGAAAGTAAATTATTAAAGGATGCGGAACGTTATTTAACTTTATCCCAGAATAATATTAAAGAATTATCCAAATGAGCCGTTTAAGAAGACAAGTAGGCAGCAGCCTGAGCAATGTGGTGGATACGAAAGACGTCAATTCGATCCGTGAGAAAACCGGGAATGTGTATGAGTCCATCGCCATCATTTCCAAAAGGGCCAACCAGATCAACATTGCCCTTAAGGAGGAGTTGCACAATAAACTGGAGGAGTTCGCCAGTCATACAGACAGTCTCGAGGAGATCCATGAGAATAAAGAGCAGATCGAGATTTCCAAGGCATATGAGAAAATGCCAAACCCGGCGTTGCTGGCAACCCAGGAGTTCATGGATGACAAGATTTACCATCGCAAAAACGAGGAAGACCTTTTCAGCTAAAGTTTTTCCTTGAACGATATGAAAGGCGACAATGATCCGATTGTCGCCTTTTTTATCAGGCCGATCTATTTGATAACTTAGACCACAAAAAGATCCATGCTTCAAGGGAAAAAGATCCTGCTGGGCCTTACCGGTAGTATAGCGGCATACAAGGCCGCCCTTTTGACCCGCCTGCTTGTGAAGGCAGGTGCGGACGTTAAAGTGGTCATGACTCCCGCTGCCGGGGATTTCATCTCCCCCCTGACCTTGTCCACACTCTCGAAAAATCCGGTAGTAACAGAATTGGCAACCGGCGGGGTATGGTCGGACCATGTGCACCTTGGGCGTTGGGCCGATTGTATGGTGATTGCACCCTTAAGCTGTAATACCCTGTCAAAAATGGCCCATGGCGCCTGCGACAACCTGCTGATGGCTGTGTACCTGTCTGCCACATGCCCCGTGATAGTGGCTCCCGCCATGGATGAGGATATGTGGAAACATCCATCCACCCAGGCGAACCTTTCTGCGATTCGTCGATATGGAAACCGGGTCATCCCGGTATCGAACGGGGAACTGGCCAGTGGACTCTATGGTGAAGGGCGCATGGCCGAGCCGGAGGAAATATTTGCATATATCGTTCATGAAGTCCTGTCCACCCGGGAGCTGGCGGGCAGAAAGGCACTGGTGACAGCCGGTCCCACTTTCGAGCCCATCGATCCCGTGCGTTTTGTAGGCAATCATTCTTCCGGTAAAATGGGTATCGCCATTGCACGGGCCCTTCGATCCTGCGGCGCCGAGGTTGAACTGGTGCTGGGCCCCGTATCCATAGAGGTGAATGAGCCAGGCATCACCGTGAGGAAGGTTCAGTCGGCCGAAGAGATGTACAATTCCTGTCAGGAGGTTTTTGCGGACTGCGATATCGCCGTGATGGCCGCAGCCGTGGCTGATTACACCCCCAGGGATAAATCCAGTGAGAAAATAAAGAAAAGAGAGGAAGAATGGTCTTTATCATTTATACGTACCCGTGATATTCTCAAAAGCCTGGGGACAATCAAGCGTGTGGGGCAGTTCCTGGTGGGATTCGCCCTTGAAACGCACCGCGAGAAGGAACATGCCCTGGAGAAACTGCATAGTAAGAACGCGGATATGATTGTGCTGAACTCGCTGAATGACCCAGGCGCCGGTTTTGGCCATGACACCAACAAGATTACCATTTTCGACCGGGAGGGATTGCAGTATGATTTTGACACAAAGTCAAAAGATGCCGTCGCCCGCGATATTGTGCAACTTATTATCAGGAAACTGCATGTATAAAATTCTTTTTATCCTGCTTTTTCTAATTGCAGGTGCCATACCCCAAAAAGGGACCGCGCAGGAAATCAATGCCCGCGTTACGGTATTGTATAACCAGGTTAGTACCACGGTGGACCGGAAAGTGTTTCAGACCCTCCAGACTGGTCTGATCAATTTCATCAACAAGCGAAAATGGACCAGCGATGTGTTCGATCCTTCGGAGAAGATTGAATGCAGTTTCCTGATCAACCTTACCAATATTGAGGAGACCAATGTATACCGCGCCACCCTCACGGTACAGGCAGGCCGACCCGTGTACAATACCACTTATTTGACCCCCCTGATCAATTTCCAGGACAACGATTTTACGTTTAGATATATAGAGTTTCAACCCCTTGAATTCAATGAGTCGAGGGTGATGGGTACAGAGCCTCTCTCGGCAAACCTCACAGCGGTTCTGGCCTACTATATTAACATCATCCTTGCGCTTGACTATGATTCATTTGCGCCCCGCGGTGGTGATCCGTATTTTCAAAAGGCCATCAATATCGTAAACCAGGCACCGGATGGCCGCGGTGTGAGCGGTTGGAAGCCGTTCGACGGACAGCGGAACCGCTACTGGCTGGCTGAGAACTTCATGAATAGCCGATATTCACTTGTCCACGACGCTTACTACACATATTACCGGCAAGCCATGGACAAATTGTATGAGAATGAAAAGGAGGCCAGGTCCCAGATTATTAACGCCCTGAACATGCTCAATACCGTCCATACGGAAAACCCAAATATCATGGTCATTCCCTTTTTCTTCCAGGGGAAAGCTGACGATATCATCCGTATTTTCCAGAAAGCGGATCCGCAGGACAAACAACGTGCGGTGGAACTGCTCCAGCGCCTGGATATTACCAATGCAGGCAGGTATAAACAGGAAATCAAATGAGGAGTCCTATTGTCCTGGGTTGGCTGGCATTTTTCATCATCTCATGCGGCAGTGACAAGCGTATTCCGGAGGACGTATTGCCGGAGGAGAAAATGGGTACCGTTCTTTTTGAAATCGGGATGGGCGAAGCCATGCTTGAGTATTATGTGTTCAGGGATTCCACGGTAAATCGTGATTCATCGCTGAGGTCAGAACTCGACAAAGTATTGCAGGTACATCAGTTATCCCAGGAGGACTTTAGAAGAAGTTTTGAATATTACAAGGCAAGGCCTGCCCTGATGAAGGTAATGATGGATACTGTCTATGCCCGAAGCCAGCGGAGCCAGGAAAAACTTTACGGGAAGAGACCCAAAGGCAGGCGCCCGCAGGTGGATACCACTCAAAAAAAATGATTATGTTTCTCAGCAAGGACGACCTCAAACTGAGTTACGGCGTGGACATGGAAATTGGTCGCTGCTATGTGGACCGGAAAGTCCCAGCCAACAATAAGTACTGGGCAAAGAGACAATTGTATATCACGCCCATGCCAGGCTATGTATTCATGCCGATTTTTTCCGACCTGGCATATCGTTGCGGCATTCCCAAAAAAATCCTGTTGTCTGACTCCTATCTGGAGCTTGCTGAACGCATTATGGATTCAGCGGGCAGGCTCGAGGCGAGGGAGATTAATTGGCAGGAACATATCGCTGAATGTGATGCCCTTGCGATATCCAAACTGGGAAACCAGGATTTCCTGGATGACCTACGCCATTATTTTGCAGGTAAGCCAACACCCTCCGGTATACAATTCGGCACTGCTTTTAAGTCCCTTAACCGGGCGGATACCTACCTGTTTTCACTGGCCCTTATACCTTTCAACAGGGAATTGCAGCAACAACTACTCGATGCCTGGTACGCCCTGATCACGTATTTCCTGCTGATGGACGACCTCGAAGATATCCGGAGCGACTTCGATAAGCAGGAAGAAAACGCCGTTTTGGATGCTGGACTGACCGAAGAAGGCGCTGCCCGTATCATAGGGATGATCGATAGCTCATATGAAAAAATGAGCCTGGTAAGCCCGGTTATGGCTAATAGGATTGATCATAAACGGGCCACGATCGATGTTCATGGTATCATACGATCTTTCCTGGAACAAAAGGGACATGCCTGAAACCGCCAAGTGAGTAATTGCCCCGAATTCATTTTCGAACCTTTCTTTGGTAGTCGATCGTCCTAAAAAGAAAAACGGCTATGGAAAAAAACACGAAACGCAAGGTGTAGATAATTGTATACATCAGCCCGAAATCCGTGTCCAGCAGCAATTTCGCGGGATCGGTATTCGGATTCATGGCCAGCAGGAGGGCGAGGAGACCGTACTGGAAGCAGATTCCGGCACTGATCCAGAACGCGGGTGACACCGTGATGTATTCCGTGATGTGCTGCATGCGGGATAAAATCACCGCCAGGGCTGATAGGAAAATCACCGCATAGCCCGATTTAATGAGGATGGCCAGCCCGGTGCCGTCATCACCGAATAACATCAGTGTGATGAAAACTCCTCCAAATAGAAGGCCAAGGCTTAGGATAACCTGCTGCAGTTTAGACCAGCCACTTTGCACATAAAGCAACACAAAAGCGCTGGCGGCATCCAGAAAAATTGTGAAATGTAGTACGGCGCGGTTGAGTTCCTTATCGGACGACAGATATCCAAAGATACCGGTGAGCAGGGAGATCAGTGAACAGATCATCAGGCTGATCGAGGACGGTGTAAAGGACGGCCTCCTGATCAGCGCCGCCACCAGTGGAAGGGACGGAGCAAGCAGGATCCAGGGCAGGAGAGCGCCAGAAATAAAGCCGCCGGGTAGAAACATTTCGTTCAGTTAAAAACACACAAGGGTCTTTGGTTCTGGCACAGGATGGTAGGGTACAGGACGAATTCAGTCGATCAGGTTATTTTTCACGGCGAAGAAAACAAGCCCGGCAGTATTCTTCGTGCCGAACCGTTCCATAAGCCGGTCTTTGATGGCTTCAACGGTTCTTGGACTAATCTCCATTTTTTGTGCGATCTCAGCGGCGGTGAACTCCATGCACATCAGGCGGATTACTTCCCGCTCCTTGTCATTCAGTTGCACTTCCGTACTGAGGGAAGGGATGGCTTTACTCCGTGCATGCGATTTTTTCAACAACACACGATTGACGAAGTTATTCAGGTAATAACCCCGGGCCATGACTTCCATGATCGCCTTTCGGATCTCCGACGGATCTGCGCTTTTCAGCAGGTACCCGTTGGCGCCATTTTCCATAAGATGCGCCACAAATCGCTCATCCTCGTACATCGTGAGGATAAGCACACGGATATCCGGAAATTTCCGGCTTATTTCTTTTGTGGTTTCGATGCCGTCTTTTTGCGGCATCCGGAGGTCCATCAGGACAACATCCGGCCTGGATTCTTCCAGTCCGGCGAGGAGTTCTTCGCCGTTGTCGGCTTCCTGGACAAAGGAGATATTGGTATATGGACGAAGGGAAAGGATCACGCCTTTCCTGAAAATCTTGTGGTCATCGGCAATAGCCACTTTGATGAGGCTCATCTCACGGTTGGTTTTTTTAAGATACTGAGGGAATCCATCTTTCAGGAAACCACTTCCATTTCCATGGGGACTTCAATCGTAACCTTGTAATAGGTTTGTGACAAGTCTTTCTCAAAGTTAATGTCGCCATGCAGAACTTTAATACGGCTCTGTATATTTTTAAGTCCCAATCCAAGGGAACTCTTGTTCATTTTTTCGAAATCTTGCTGGGTGATCCCCCTGCCATCGTGGTGGATGCGGAGATAGAATTTGTCTTCGCTGTAGTTCTGGGTAAGGTGGATAAAGCTGGAATTGCTGTGTTTCAGGATATTATTTACCAGTTCCTGGACAACGCGAAATATCAGAAGCTCCTGTTCGGGTCGTAGTCGCTGGCGGTAGTCGTGAAAACGGCAGCTTGCATTGATACTTCCCGTGCCGCTGATTTTTTGAAAGAGATCGTTGATCGCTGATTCCAGACCGAAATTTTTCAGGGTAGGCGGCATCAGGCTATGAGAGATATTCCGGATAAGTTGGATGGTATCGTCAATGATCTGTTTGGCGTTATAGATGCTCTGAAGCTGGGTATTGATGTCCTGCTTAAGCAGGTTTTCGTTCAGGTAAAGGCGGGCCGTAGCCAGCAGGGGGCCTGCATCATCGTGTAAATCAGCGGCGATACGTTGCCTTTCTTCTTCCTGCCAGCGAATAGAAGCGTTTAGGAGGATTTTCTGCTGCTCTTCCTCCATTTTCTGCAGCTGCATCTGGTACCGTATGACCCTGCGCTGGTGAAAAACGATAAAAACCACCAGTCCAATAGCCAATACAAGCATGCCCAGCGTCCCGAAGAACAGGACTGTGGAAATGCCAGGGTTGGTCAGTTGGTTCTGGTTTACCTGCAACCAAATCATGGGTGTCTCAACTGCTTTTAGGGTTTAAGATTTCGTATTCTTCTGGTTTTCTGCAGGATATGGATCGGAATCAGAGGACGGGTATGGATTTTCGGGCTTTGGCCTGTTCGGGTTTGATGACAAACGCCATAGCCAATATTAAATTTTTCAGGATGTTAAATATTGAATTGATTAAAGTAAAAGTGGATTTGAATTCCGGTACGTTATAATTGCTTTGAGAAAATATAAAAATGAAAAATGTGCCTGAAAAAAAGATGATCAATGCCACCACGATCCAGAAATTGGTCGTGGAGTACAGGAACAGGGAATCAGGGGTTCTGATCTGCTCAAACAGGAAGAAAAGGGAATAAAATAAGATCAGAATGCAGGAAACGCCCGTTGGGGAGGAATCAAAACTATTAGATCTGGACCCAACCAGGTCATAAATGGAGAAGATGAAAAATGCCAGGCTTAAAAAGAGGATGGCTTTTTTGAACTTTTCATTTTTAATGATGGAATGCAAAAACAGCGTGATCAACGAATATTCAATGATGGTGAAGATCCGGTATCCCAGGAACTGGTTGCCAGAATAGTAACTTAATAATGGATTTAAAATCAGATCAGTTAATAGACTGATTACCAGATATAACAATATAAAAAATTGGCCTGTATTCCTCCGGTTACGAAGAAAATACAGGCCAATTGGTAAAATTGGAATTATTCCTGAAATATATTCTAGCGTCTTTACTATTGGTGATTGTTTAATTCACCAAATATAGAGACAAAAACGTGTAATTGAAAGAATTACTCGAATATCTTGGCAGGATCAAACCAGCCAACATTATCATTCCGATCTGCAACAATACCCTCTGATTTATTCATTTCACCCGTAGGGGCAACAGTGGTGATCTGGAACATCTCATGCCCTTCCTGGTTTACGCCAGTCATCACATAGGTTTTCTCCCCGGCTTCATTAAGTGCCTTGAAAATTTTGATGCCAATGCAGCCCGGTTGGGCGAGTATTTGGTCGAGGATGTTGCGACCAACGAACTGTGCGCCTGAATCCTGGTACTTATCACAGTAATCCTTAACCATTTTCGCACCCAGTTCATAGCCAATGTGTTCGCCGATACCGGCATGAAGAGATTTTTCTTCAATCAGAGCTTCTTTTTGCAACATAATCGTAGAGTTTTGCGGTTACTTAACCTTTGGTTTACAGGTAAATATGCAGTACCCACATACCCTGAACAAGGGGTTTGATGTCATTTTATCCGTTCAAAATCCTCGAATTTCTTCAAAGGGTTGAAAACCAGTAGCTTGCAAAAATACTTGTGAAAAATACTTGGGAAAATTAGGGAAATTTACGATGCAAAAATCGTATTTTTACGATGCAGATGTGCAAAAAAGAGCCCGAAACACATTTTGCTTAAATGCAATGCGTTTCGGGCTTTTTACCACTGGTTTCAATGGTAAGCAAATATGTAAATCGTTAAAGCGGTTTTAAAAAGTGAAAGTTGACTGACACTGGATTATGCTGTCAGGTTTTTCAATGGATTTGGAATTATGTAACGGACGGTTTTTGGATATTGGACGCTTGAGGTCGCTGAATCCTCGTCAATCAACTTCATTACAAAACTAATCCAGGCAATCTGCGCCCACAAGCGGAATTTTGCCCGATTTTTGCAACCTTATTTTTACCGCATTTGCGGGTATTTCACACAGTAAAACCGTGTGATCTACCCGCGGATGACTCGTAAAACTCCTTCGTGTTTTTACGTGAGTTTTTTTTGTCAGAACTCCGATGTTTGCAGGTAATTAATTGACAAACTGAACGTTAAAGAATCGTTAAGAAATTTGTACATGGCGGCAACAGAACCGATTAAAGTAGCAATAGCAGACGATCATAAGATTTTCCGGGATGGGATTAAAATGGCGCTAACAGGTAAAGAATACTTGCGGATCATCTGGGAAGCGGAAGATGGAAAGGATCTTGTCCATAAGATGAAAATCAAACTTCCCGATGTTTTACTCATGGATATTCGCATGCCGGAAATGGATGGTGTCAACGCCATTTCCCTGCTCCGGAAGGAGTATGAACAGGTGAAGATCATTGTGCTTACAATGTATGACGACCAGGAGATGATTTCCAAAATGATGGAGATGGGCGCGAATGCGTACCTCACCAAGACCTCCGACCCGGAGGAGATTTACAATGCCATTCTTTCCTGCATGAATGAGGATTTTTATTTTAACGACCTGGTGAACAAGGCGGTCATGATGAAACTCCAGCATAAAAAGTCTGCCAGGCCCTTTTATCCCAATCCCGTCAAAATGAGCGAGAAAGAGCTCAGGATCCTTAAACTTATTGCAGAAGACAAGACTACGGAGGAGATATCAAAAGAAGTTTACCTGAGCCCGCGTACGATAGAGACCATACGGCAGAATAT
>JALOMP010000071.1 GCA_025455365.1 Chitinophagaceae bacterium
GCAAAAAGCGTGAAGGTTACAGTGATTAACTCGTCAAGGTTGAGGTTCATGGGCGGCAAATATACGGCAAAGGGGAGAGGTTCAGGTTTTGAGCATGGTTACTTTCTTCCGATTCCCATCGCCCGAATCCCGGACCCCTTTTTTATAGGGCGATCGTTCCTTCCCTTAAAATGCAAATCGAATGCCCGTCATGAAGTTTCTCGGCCTGGTATTAAATCCTGCCACATCAAAGTATTGCGCATTGAACAGGTTTTTCAGTTCAAAGAAGGCGGCAACCTGCCGCCAGGGCCGGTACTCCGTGTAGAAATCGGCGGTTTGGTATGCGTCCATTTCCAGCGGTGATTCCATGAACCGCGGCTCGTACCTTTTGCCAGCCATCCGGACGGAAATACGGAGGTAGAAGCGTTCCGTAGCCTGCCACCCGGCAGAAAGGTTAACAGCATGTTCAGGCCTCCGGAACAGGTTATAATACGTGGTGTCGCCATCGGCCACATAACTGAAACTGGCCGGATCATACACGTATTTGGTAGTGTTTACTTCACCCGTGACCCAGGTATAATTGGCCACCAGGTTCCATTTGCCCGGACGGTAGCTGCCCTCCCATTCCAAGCCATGGTCACGTTGCCTGTTGTTGTTAAAATAGCGGAAGTCAACAAAACTGAAGTCGATGCCGTCCCGGATTTCCCGCGCGAAGAAAACCAGTCGGGTGTTGAAGGATTTTTCCGGGTGCATGTATTGCAGGCCTGCTTCCGTGGTCAGTGAATGTTCCGGTTGCAGGGAGCGATTGCCTACGGCAGCATCGTACAGCTGGTAGAGCGACGGGGCCTTGAAGGCGGATGCAAGGTTCATGAAAACCTTCCAGCGGTCTCGCCAGACGAAGGATGGGTTGAGGCTGAATGTAAACGCATCGCCAAAGCGACTGTGGACATTGTACCGTCCACCGCCTTCCAGGAAAAACCCCTTCCGGGAGTCCAGGAAGGCCGATGCATAGGCGCTCCAGGTATTGATTTTTGCTGAATCTGCGTCCAGGGCGGTTTCGTAAGGCCCCCAGGCGCTAACGGAAAAGAAGCGCTGGTCTGTATTCTGCCAACGGTAATCCGTACCCGCCAGGAAACGCCACTTCTCGCTAAGTTGCCAGGTGCCGTACAATTCCGCGAAATGACCCCGGCCGGTGTACTTCTCCTCTGCGAAGGTGCTGAATCCCGGCTTGTCCAGGGAATCATTGAGGTAGTTTCGTTCGGACGCGTTGTAGTTATAGTTTGCATGCAGGGAAACATCGGACAATCTCCATGTAAGCCCCGTACCCAGTTGAAGATTCCGGTTGTCTGCCGTAAAATCCTTTTCATCGGTGAATGCGGCGGCGTCTAAGTCGGCCTGGTACCGGCCCCATTGACCGTTGGCCCGCCAGGTCAGTTGTTTTCCCAGCGCAACCTGCATGGAACCGTTAAGGATGTCCTGGCGGAAGCCGTCCTCGTCGTACCCGGCGCTGCCGGTGCTGTCGTATGCCGCGGAGAATCCGGCGGCGCTGTGTCGCTGGTATTGCAACTGGTAGCGTACACGGTCTTTTTGTCCGCGCAGCCCCGCCAGGCCCTGGAAAGTGTTAAAAGATCCGCCGGCCAGGGTACCGTAGAACTCGGCTGGTTTTTGGGGCGATGGTTTTGTGATCAGGTTAATCACACCCGCCACGGCATCGGAACCGTAGGCCGTACTCTGGGCTCCCCGAAGGATTTCGATGCGCTCGAGCTGGTCGAGCGCCATGTGGTTGAGGTCGAAGGTGGAAGCGATCGTCGACGGGTCATAGGCCGGAACGCCGTCTATCAGGATGAGCGCATTGCCGGTGGCCGCACCACGCAGGTATACGTCCTGGTTAGTACCGAGGTTGTTATTCGCCCCGGCGATGCTGATGCCTGCCTGTTGGTTTAGCAATTCACCCAGGGTGAGTCCGCCGCTTTTTTCGATGACGGATTTCGGAATAACCGTAACCACCTTACCCGTTGTGTTTTGTTTTTGCGGGAAGCGGTTGGCCGTTACAATGACTTCTTCGAGTTGTTTGCTGGAATCGGTTTGGGCGTGGATGCCGGTCTTTACGGACAGCATCAGGCAGAATGACAGTACAAGCCTTTTCATTTCAGGTTGTTTACAGGTTCATGAAAAGGGACGATGGATGGACAGAAATGAAAACCTCGCTGCAGCAGATGTTTGCATCTCCGGCTTTTCACCCGAAAGCCCGTGGAATATCTTTCATGCGGCAGGTCTTCTGGCTCGGCCGGCCTGGATGCCTTCCCGTCCGCCGAAGGTGGACAGTGGCGATGTAGATCCAGGCTTGTTCCCCCGCGCCCCGAATGGTCGGGGCAAGTGTGCGGGAGAGGCTTTACAGCTACGGGGATAGCGCCGGAATATACCGGACTTCCCTTTTAATAGCGTTCCGCCGGAGGCGGACTGCTAACCGAATGAGCGGTAAAGGTGTGTCAAAATTTCGGAACACCAATATCCGATTTCGGATCTGGGGGTAAACCTGGGGTATATGTGGATTTCGTTTTTTCAAAACAGGAAAGGTGGATAGGGATGGTACTGGTACAAAAATGTTTATCTTCCTTTTTCCGTATGTCATCCAATAATCGCCCTTTGTTATCGCTCTTCGACCTCACCATGATCGTGGTGAGCCTGGTTATCGGCATGGGTATTTTCCGTACGCCGCACGATGTGGCCCATGCTTCCGGCACACCCCTTGTATTTTTTGCCGCCTGGGTATTCGGCGGAATTATCGCCCTTTTCGGTGCATTGACATTCGCCGAGATCGGGAGTCGTTACCCGGTAACTGGTGGTTTTTATAAGATATACTCCTACTGCTACCATCCTGCCATCGCCTTTATGATCAACTGCATCATCCTGATCAGCAATGCGGCGTCTGTCAGTGCCGTAGCGTTGATTGGGGCCGGCTACCTGGAAGGGTTGATCGAAGGCGAGCAGTCGGAATACTTCAAGCAGTCCGTTGCACTCGGCGCCGTCATTGTGTTTTTCTTTGTCAACTTCCTGGGCTTTAAAATGAGTGTCAAGACCCAGAACGTACTCATGATGGCCAAAATAGGCATCCTCCTGTTCATATGCCTCGGCGTCTTTATCGGCACCAACGGATCCGCTGCCCTCGAGTCCGGCACAGCCAGCGTTGCGGGGCAGCCGGACACCATGGACCTTATCCGCATGTTTGGTGTGGCCCTCATCGCTGTTTCATTCAGTTACGGAGGGTACCAGCAGACGATCAATTTCGGGGGCGAAGTGGCAAATCCCCAGCGCACCATCCCGCGTGCGATATTCTTCGGCATCGCGATTATCGTTGGGTTTTACCTGATGGTGAATTTCGCCTATTTCCGCGTGCTGGGTTTTGAAGGCATACAGCTCGGTAAAAACGACCTGGCTGCACGGCATGCACAGCAGATGTTTGGCGGCTATGCATACCAGGTGATGAGCTTCCTGTTGTTTTTCAGCGTCCTGGGATATGTGAATATCGGCCTGATGAGCAATCCCCGTGTCATGTATGCCATGGCGGAGGACAAGGTACTGCCCGCCGCATTGATGCGGATGAACCAGCGGCAGGTGCTGACCGTATCCCTGCCGATTTTCGCAGCGGTGGCCGTGCTCACCCTGGTTTTCTCCCGTGAGTTTGAAAAAATCCTGGACCGGGTCATTTTCCTGGACTCCATTGGACTGGCCACTGCCGTGGGCAGTATATTCATCCTCCGGCGCAAGACAAAACACCTGGATGAGTCCGGCGCGAAAATCTATAAAATGAAACTGTATCCGCTGATGCCCATCGTGTATATCCTGGCCTACCTGTTCGTGAGCGTGAGCATCGTGATCAAGGATCCCTGGGCCGGTTTGCTGGGTGCGGGTTTACTGGGGTTTTTCTATATCATGTACAGGGTAGGAAAATGGAGAAACGCGAGGTAAGTCAACCGACAACCATCAACAAAAACTATGGACCTCTCATACATCATCAATGAACTGGCCGAGGAAAGGGAGAACTATTTTAACGCGATTTCCCCCCCGATCATCCAGACTTCCAACTTCGCCTTCCCCACGGTAGAGGCTATGCGAAGCGCCTTCCGCGATGAGATGAGTACCTATCTCTATTCCCGCGGTATCAATCCCACGGTAGATATCCTGCGCACCAAACTGGCGGCCCTCGACGGCGCCGAGGATTGCCTGGTCTTTAACAACGGCGCAGCGGCGGTCTTCGCCGGCGTACTGGCCAATGTCAAAAGCGGCGACCATATTGTCAGTGTCCAGCACCCGTATACCTGGGCCGCACATATGTTTGACCGTATCCTGCCCCGCTTCGGTGTCAGCACCACCTATGTGGATGGAACCCGGATCGAAGAATTTGAACGGGCGATCCTGCCCAATACACGACTCATTTACCTTGAATCGCCCAATTCCTGGTGGCTCGATATCCAGGACCTTGCGGCCGTAGCGGATCTGGCAAGATCTGAGAATATCATTACCCTGATCGACAATTCCTATTGTACGCCCCTGTACCAGAAACCCATCGAACTGGGTATCGATATTGCCATGCAGACCGCCACAAAATATATCGGCGGGCATTCGGATACCCTGGGAGGGGTCCTCTGCGGTTCGGCCGCCATGATGAAAAGGATCTTCGATTCAGAATATCTCTGCGTGGGCAGCGGTATCCAGCCGTTCAATGCATGGATGTTACTCAGGGGGCTCAGAACACTGCCCATGCGCCTGGAACGCATTGCCCAGACCACCCGCCAGGTGCTGGATTTTCTGAAATCACACCCCCGTGTGGAAGAAACCATTTTTCCATTGGACCCGGACTATCCCCAGTATGCGCTGGCCAGAAAGCAGATGAAAGGTGCATCAGGGCTTATTTCCTTTTACCTCAAAGCAGATACGATCGGGGAAATCGAGCGTTTTTGTGAATCCCTGAAGCATTTCCGGATGGCCGTCTCCTGGGGTGGTCACGAAAGCCTTGTCATTCCGAAATGCGCCTCCCTGGAGCCTTCCGCCTTTGATGCCCGAAACCGAAACCACCGGATGATTCGATTATATGTTGGGTTGGAGGATGGGGAGTACCTGATCCGGGATTTGGAACAGGCATTTTAGTTCATGATTCATGGTTCATGGTTCTTGGTTCATGGTTCATGGGGGGTTGTTTGTAACCTTGGCAAGGATTCCCGGTAGGCAGGAGTTAAAAAGTACCCATTTCCCCAAGTTTGGGCCAACCCATTCCATAAACCAAGAACTATGAACCAAGAACCACGAACCATGAACTACGAACCATGAACCACCAACTTTATTCCTCGAACCCTTTATAAGCGGTTCTGACAGTGGACAGACGATTTTGTGAATCCCTTTTTTCCATCAATCTTTGTGAACCTTAAAAAGACCGGCTCCTGAGGCCGGGCGATTAATTATTGATACATGAGAAGAATTATATATCTGTTTGCGGGTATCCTGGCATCGGCAGGTAGCCTACAGGCACAGGTAGCGGAAAAATGGGACCTGCAACGTTGCGTGGAGTATGCCATGAGGAACAGCATCTCGGTCCGCCAGGCTGAAATTACACGGCGTACTTCCGAAATTACCTTGAAACAGAGCAAGTTGCAGCAGATTCCTTCTGCGGCTTACGACCTCACCCAGGGTTTCTCTTTCGGCCGGACGCTTGATCGTACCACCAACATCTATATTTCCCGCTCGGCGATGTTCCAGCAGATGAGCCTGCAGGCACAGGCGCAGCTTTTCAACTTCGGCAGCCAACGCCATACCATATCTGCCAATGAGCTGGCCCTGGAAGCCGACCAGGCGGCGGTGGACAAAGCCAAGAACGACATCGGCCTGAGTACGGCCAACCAGTTCCTTACTGCCCTGCTGAACAAAGAACAGTCAGAACTGGCCAGGATCGTCCTGCTTCAGACCCAGGCGCAGCTCGCGAATACGCGGAAACTGGTGGATGCCGGTTCGCTTCCGGAGCTCAATGCGGCGGAACTGGAAGCCACCGTAGCCCGGGACAGCGCAGCGGTTGTCCAGGCGGACGCCAATTATAAATTGGCGTTGCTCAACCTCAAGGCATTCCTGAACCTGCCGGCCGATTACGCTTTTGATATCGTGGCACCCGATATCGACAGGATTCCACTGGATAATATTCTCGAGGAGAGCCCCGCATCCGTATATGCCATGGCGATGAAGAACCAACCCCAGATCAGGGGCAACCAGCTCAGGCTCCAGTCGTCTGAAAAATTACTGGCTGCCCGGAAAGCACGCCTGTATCCCAGTTTCAGTGCCTTTGGACAACTACAGACAAACTATAACCAGCTGTTCGATAAAAACACCGGTTTCAATGTGACCGGCGAAACGCCCACCGGCACGTATGTCAAATCAGGAACAACACAGTTACCGGTGTACTCACCTACCGGGGAAATCCTCACCGCCAAGCGCAGTTTTAGTGAATTGTGGGATGGGTACTGGAGTGAACTGAGTAACCAGTTTGGCCAGAGCCTTGGTATTAATATGAGAGTACCGATTTTCCAGGGTTGGCAAAACAGGGCGAATGTGGAAACAGCCAAATTGCAGTTGGAGCGCAGTAAACTCAGCATCGAACAGGATACCCTGCGGCTCAAACAGGATATCTATACGGCATATGAAACCGCCCTGGGGGCTTTCCAGACATTCCTGGCGCGTCAGAAATCCGTGGAGACAGCCCAGCGATCTTTTGATCTCGCCAATCGCCGCTATGAAATCGGGGTGATGCAAACCATTGAATGGCTGACCATACAGAATGCCCTGACCCGGGCACAGATCGACAGGATTCTGGCGCAATACAATTATGTGTTTGCCATGAAAGTCCTGGAGTTCTACAAGGGACAGGGACTTCGTTTATAACTTACCATTTGTAAAAGATTTTATTCGATAAATACAAGGATCATGAACAAAAAACTGATTTGGATACTGGTGGGATTGGGTGTGGTGATTATCGCTTTGCTTGGTTTGAAAAAGGCCGGCGTATTGGGAAAGGATGAAGGGACCAAGGTTTCCGTAGAGAAAGTGGTGCGTAAGAATATTACGGAAGTAGTTACCGCCAGCGGAAAGGTATATCCTGAAATTGAAGTGAAGATCAGCCCGGACGTTTCCGGTGAGATCATGGAACTGACGGTGATGGAGGGCGACAGCGTCAAGAAAGGGCAGCTCCTTGCCCGTGTATATGCGGATATCCTGGCCACGCAGCGGGACCAGGCAGCAGCTACGGTAAACCAGCAACAGGCCCAGGTGGGTAATGTGTCCGCCGGCCTCGAAGCATTCAGGGCAAGGATGGAACAAGCCGAGCGGCAATACCTGCGCCAGAAAAAATTGTACGAAGACAAGGTTATTTCCAAACTGGAATTTGAAACGGCCGAAAATGCCTACCTCACGTCCAAGGCGGATTACAATGCGGCCAAACAATCCATCCAGAGCACACAGGCTGCGGTTGCCAGTGCACAGGCGAATCTCTCCCGTGCCAACAAGGACCTTAGCAGGACCAGTGTAGTGGCTCCGATGAGCGGGGTGGTTTCCCTTTTGAATGTCAAAAAAGGCGAACGCGTGGTGGGCAACTCCATGATGGCCGGCACGGAAATGATGCGTATCGCGGATATGCGTGTGATTGAAGTGCGCGTGGATGTTGGCGAAAACGATGTACCGAAGGTAAGCTATGGAGATACAGCCATCGTAGAGGTGGATGCCTATACCAACCGTAAATTCAAGGGGATCGTCACCCAGATTGCCTCTACCAACCGGGGTGTGGGTGGTGTTGCTACAACGAGCACAACGGATGTCACCAACTACGAAGTTCGTATCCGATTGATCCCGGATTCATATAAAGACCTGGTTGATCCAACCAAGCCCCGCAATTTCCCCTTCCGCCCGGGCATGAGCGCCAGCGCGGATATCCAGACCAATACACACGCGAATGTGCTGGCTGTACCCATCAATGCAGTAACTACCCGCGACAGGAGCGACACGGCTTCGATGACCAAGGGCGGCAAAGAGCCAAAGAAAGAAGAGAAGGAACAAAAACCTGCTGGTGCAAGCAATACGGAAGCACCTGCCCGGAACGTGGATGACCTGGAGGAAGTAGTTTTCGTCCTGCAGACTGACGGTACCGTAAAGCGCGTGCGTGTACGCACCGACATCCAGGATATCAATTTCATCGAGATCGTGGACGGACTGAAAGAGGGCGATGAAGTGGTCACCGGTCCTTATACAACTGTAAGCAAGTTGCTGCGCAGCGGCCAGAAAGTGAAAGTGGTGGCGAAGGAGGAACTTTTCGAAGCGCCGAAATAGTATCTTTAGCGCATGACGATTGGTCTTATAGGCAGCGGGTCCTGGGGGACGGCGCTGGTCAAAATACTCACGGACGGGCATAACCGTGTACACTGGTGTGTACGCAATGCCAAGAGCCTGTCGCATATCCAGTCCAGGAAACACAACCCAAACTACCTAAGCTCGGTACATTTCAATACCGACCTGCTGGTTTTGTCGCAAGACCCGCTTCAAACCATGCAGGCCTGTGACGTTGTAATCATCGCGGTACCATCGGCCTACTTGCTGGAACAGGTGGAAGCCATGCCTGCAACGGTATTCGAAGGGAAAAAAGTTGTTTCTGCGGTGAAGGGCATCCTGCCGGGCCAGAATATGCTGCTGAATGATTACCTGAGGCAGCACAAAGCCTTGGACGCGAGCCGTTATTTCACCATCATGGGACCCTGTCACGCGGAAGAAGTGGCGGCAGAAAAACTCAGTTACCTCACGTTTTCAGGCATGGACGAAGGGGAAACGGAAAAACTGGCGGCCCATTTCCGGACACCATATCTGAATACGGTGGTCAATACCGACGTGTACGGGGTGCAATTCGCGGCGATCCTGAAGAATATCTATGCCCTCGGCGCTGGTATCGCGCACGGACTGGAGTACGGAGATAATTTCCTGAGCGTATTTATTGCCAACGCGGCGGATGAAATGGCCGGTTTCCTGAGAAAAGTAGGTATACGGAATATAGAAGTGGGCGTCCACGCAATACCGGATGAACAACATCCCCGGAAATCGCCCAATTACGCTGCTTCCGTATATCTCGGCGACTTGCTGGTGACCTGCTATTCCCTGTTCAGTCGTAACCGAACTTTCGGCAACATGATTGGTAAAGGGTATTCCGTAAAGAGCGCGCAATTGGAAATGAATATGGTGGCCGAAGGATATAATGCCAGTCGCAGCATCTATCACATCAACAAAGACATTGGCGCCGACATTCCACTGGCCGAAACAGTCTACCGGATTTTGTGGGAAGGACTTGACGCAGGACAGGGTTTTAAATCCATTGAAGCAAGCCTTATTTGATTGGTTGACGGTTGACAGTTGACAATTGACGAGTTTCCGCGCAAGCTCGTTGATCTTACGGTAGAACAGCCGATGTTGAGCCGGAACATCAATGCTGGCCGTATTTCCCGATTCATTAACGTTTCTTTAATAAAAATCTGGCATTTAGATAGTTTATTTGCAAACCAACTCGCTATGCCAGGATCAGTCATCAGAAAATACAGGGAAATGCGGAACTACTCCCAGGAGTATGTAGCCGGCAAAATGGGCATTTCACAGAACGCGTACAGTAAAATCGAGAACAACATCACCCAGCTAACGGTGAACCATATCCGGCAAATCTCCGCCATCCTCGAAGTATCGATGATGGACCTGCTGCGGGATGATTTCGAAATCCGCAAGTCCACGGACATGCAGGCGGAAAGCGTCACCAAGGAAGCCCTGCTCCTGAACCTGGACCAGATACGAAAAAAGATCGAGGCTAAAAATCCCCAGAAGCACGAGTTTTATCCTGTTGTCATGGCCTTGTTGCAGAGCGTGGACATGACCATCGGCAATGTCAATTAGTGAAGACCGTCGCGCGATCTTCGATGTCCATGCGTCAGGTTTATAGGATGGAAAGACAGACCGCCCCGCAATCTGTCACGCATGTTGCACCTCGAAACATGGACTTTACTCCCTGAAGCTCTAATTTTTCGTCAGATCCTGAACAGATCTGCGGCGATACCATCCGCAAACAGTTTTCCTTCCCTGGTCAGTACGAGACTATTGCCCGATAACGCCACATGCCCGCGGCGGATATGGATGGATGCGCCGGAAGAGAGTACTTCAGCCGCTTCATCGCCCCATGTACCCCGGACATGATCCAAATCAAGCCCTTCGGCAGTGCGCAACCGGGTCATCAGGTACTCGTTGAATTGCTGAATGGCCGTGAGATCTTCCTTTTCAGATGGGATCCTGCCTTCTTGAAGTGCCCGGACATATGCCTGGTTATGGGCGATGTTCCACTGCCTGCTGACACCGTCATAGGAATGGGCGGAA
>JALOMP010000352.1 GCA_025455365.1 Chitinophagaceae bacterium
TCGTGGTCCTGGGCACAACCGGTGAAAGTGCCACATTAAGCAAGGATGAGAAGCAACAGGTCTTTTCTTTCGTCGCGGAGAACAACGACGGGAAACTGCCGCTGGTGGCCGGTATCGGGGGCAATGATACCCGTGATACCGTTCATGCATATGGCCATTTCAATCTGCAGGGCTACGATGCGATACTCAGTGTAAGTCCATATTACAACAAGCCAAACCAGGAAGGTCTTTATCGCCATTATAAGGCGTTGAATGACGCGGCGCCCCTGCCGGTGATCATGTATAATGTTCCCGGCAGGACCGGTATGAACGTGAGCGCCGAAACAACGATCCGCATCGCGCAGGATTGCAGTCGTATTATCGCAACCAAGGAAGCGTCCGGGAATTTCGACCAGATCATGCAGATCATCAAGTATGCCCCGGAAGGTTTTTCGGTGATCAGCGGGGACGATGGGGTCACCCTTCCCATGATCGCCCTGGGCGCTACGGGTGTTATTTCCGTGGTGGCCAATGCGTACCCCCTTGTGTTCTCCGATATGGTACGCCATTGCCTCCGGGGCGATTTTTCCGCGGCCCGTCCATTGCATTACCAGCTTACGGATATCATCAACAGCTTATTCGCGGAAGGCAGCCCCAGCGGTGTCAAGGCCTACCTCGCCGAAATGGGCATCTGTGGGAACTATTTCCGGTTGCCGGTAGCACCGGTGAGCGGGGGACTGCATGACAGGATAAAGGCTCTGATGAAGTAAGATTTTGGATTTTAGAAGTTAGAAGTAAAGGCATTCACTTCTAACTTCCAAGATCGTATTTCTCACTTCACGATATATGTCACTCCTTCCCGGCAAACCTCCACCTCCGGGAACACTTTTTCCGCTTCTTCCCGGAAAACATCAAGCACTTCATATTTACTGCTGAAATGCCCGAGCAGCAAACGGCTGGCATTGGCCTTAAGGGCGATGGTTGCCGCCTGGCTGGCGGTGGAATGGAATCGCTCGATGGCTTTTTCCCGCTGGTCGTCCAGGTAGGTAGCTTCGTGGTATACCAGGTCGGCATCCAGGATATATGGAAGGATATTCTCGTCGTAACGGGTATCTGCACAGTATGCGTAGGACACGGCCCTGGCTGACGGTTTAGTCACTTCTTCATTGGGGATGACCCGGCCGTCTTTCGCAACATAATCTTCGCCTTCCTTCAATCGGCTGAAGTATTCGGGTGGGATGCCTGCCTGGTATGCCAGTCGCGGATCGATCTTTCTCGGTTTTGTTTTTTCGCGAAACCGGAACCCCCAGCAGGGAATGCGGTGGTTCACCGGGAAGCTTTCCACGCTGATTTTCCGCTCATCTACCAAAACCTGCGGGTCGCCGAGGGCATGGAAATGGATCGGGTAGGAGAGTTGTGCGGACGCGGCCCGGAATTGCAGTTCAAGGATTTCCTGCAGGGGGGGCGGTGCATAGAGATGCAAGGGGTCCTGCCGGTTCGTGAGACTGTAGCTGTTGAGCAGTCCGGCAAGACCGAAGTAATGGTCGCCATGGAGATGTGAGATGAAAATATGCTGGATCCGGCTGCGCCTGATTTTAAACCGGTTCATCTGTATTTGGGTTCCTTCGCCGCAATCCACCAGGAATAGTTGCTCCCCATTCGTCACCAGCTGGGAAGTAGGGTGGCGATCGTGCATCGGGAGGGCGGAGTTGTTTCCTAGTATCGTAACAGCGAGCATTTGAATCAGCGTATTAAACAGCCTGTGTAAAGTATTTCCTTGTCGAATTATTTCTCGCAATCCGTCAATCCGCTAATCCAACAACTCCCTTTCGATCTCCTCCATCTGCACGATATCCCATGCCTCGCTCTCGGTGGGTGTGATATTCATCAGCTCCAGGTACTCTTCTTTGTCCAGCCAGTCCTCCGTGGCCTTGGGCACTTCGCATATGACGAAAGACTGGTTTTGGTCATATGATTCCTGCTGGGATTTCAGCAGGAAGAGGGCAGCATCCGGTTCAACGCTGTTTACTGCGCGGAGGTTGAGGATGATATTTTTGACCGGTCCCTGGCGACATTCCTGGATCAGTTTAGTCAATTCCTCTGTCATATTTGCAGTCATCAAGGGCTCCTGGATGTTTATGACATGGAATTTCTCCTTGGTATCAATTTTGACCTTCATGGTATCACAGGTTTTGCCATCTGGTATGGAACGCCTTTTTTGTTAAAGGATTGTTTAGGAAAACGGGATTAGATCCCGTCATGCTACCGGTGCCCCGACTGCTCATAAGTTCCTGAGACCTACCGCACAATAAATGCGCAGGGGCGCAGTTCTATCAAACAGAAGTCAAAATTATTCGTTATTATTGTATTGCCTCGAAAAATTAAATCAAACCTCTAATGGACAACAACTTTTCGGCCCAGGTTAAGGAGATTATTTCTTTTAGCAGGGAAGAAGCGCTGAGGTTGGGTAATGATTTTATCGGTACGGAGCATCTCCTGCTGGGAGTGATCCGGGAAGGCGAAAACACCGCCGTTAAAATCCTGAAAAACCTGAACGTTGATTTGTATGAGCTCCGCAAGGAAGTGGAACTTGCTGTAAAGGACAAAACAGGGAAAAATATCGCCAATATCAACAGCCTCCCGTTAACGCGACAGGCTGAAAAGGTTATCCGTGTAACGGTTCTCGAGGCCAAGGCTCTGAAAAGCCCTACCGTGGAGACGGAACACCTGATGCTCTCCATCCTCAAGAACAAAGAAAATATCGCCACACAGATCCTCAACCAGTTTGACGTGGATTACGACCTTTTCCGCAACGAACTGGGACTGGTAAAGAGCAATGATGTCCGCAGCGAGTACACGGACGATCCGGACGATGAATTCGATGAGGAAAAGAAAGGCTACCAGCAGCGGTCGCGCCAGCAGGCCGGAACCCAGGCCAAGAGCAAGACGCCTGTTCTGGATAATTTTGGCCGCGATATCACCCGCCTGGCAGAGATGGGTTCCCTGGACCCCATCGTGGGTCGCGAGGAAGAAATCGAACGGGTATCCCAGATCCTTTCCCG
>JALOMP010000353.1 GCA_025455365.1 Chitinophagaceae bacterium
TGCCCACCAGGGTGACGAGCGGCAGGTCCAATCCTTTTGCCAGCATCTGGGTTCCAATGAGGATGTCTGCCCGGTGAGCGGAAAAATGGCTGAGGATGATCTCGTGGGAATCTTTACGGCGGGTGGTATCCCGGTCCCAGCGCAGGGTGCGGGCTGAGGGAAAGAGTGTTCGTATCTCTGTTTCCACCTTTTCACTTCCCAACCCATATGCCCTTAACCGTGTCCCGTTGCACGTTGGACACTTGCGGGGAATGTTGCGCTGATAGCCACAGTGGTGACAACGGAGTTCAGCTTTCTGGGTGCTGGTGTGATGTGTGAGAGCGACGTTGCATGCTGGAATCTTTTCGGTGCTAAACAGAATTACAGTGAACCATATGCCATTCCCAGGCAGGTTCGAAGCGGATTGACCTACCAACTGTCGGTTGCCGCCGGATTGGCTTTTTCAGCCCATCTGGAGGAGGGCAGTCCAATGTACGGCCAGGTATCGTTGTTTTATCGGTTTCACAGCCGATTGTCAACGCTGATCGCCTATTCAACAGCATACCATGGTATGTTCCTGTTTGTATATTATAAGCATCAAGGCATGCGAATCAGCCTGGGATTTGGCTATATGCATCCGTTGGGTGCCTTGGGTGTTCCGGGTATCCAATATACCAACCTGCATACAGATGACCTATGATGCAAATCCTAACCTTCGGCATATCCGGGAAAATGCCAGGGTATCTGTCCTCGCAAACCCCGATTGGTACCAAGCGATATGATAGCGATACCGGCAGACATTATCTGAAATGGATAATTCTCTTTTTGATGGCTATTTTTTTTCAACGTTCACCTGCCCAGGAAATGCAGCAGGCTGTTGAATTTACCCTGGAGCAGGAAGCAAAGACGCAGGATGGTGTTGTACCGGAGGAGGACGGACTGTGGCAGCAATGGGATTACCTGGGCAGACACCGACTAAACCTCAATATGGCGGACGAAGAAGCCCTGGTTCACCTGCTGGGTTTATCGAAAATGGAAGCGTCGCTGTTCATTCGGTATCGCAGTCAATTCGGGAAACTGATTGATGTGATGGAATTACAGGCGATTCCCGGGCTTGCGCTGGAAACCATCAGGCGTATCCTTCCGTTCATAAAAGTGGCCCAGGAGACCGTTGACCTTCCATTGCTCCGGGAGCGTTTCAAGAATGGTGAACATATGGTCCTATGTCGCGGTGGAATAACAAGGGACATGTACGCTGCAGGCTTTCGAAAGGCTGATGATGGTTTTGCGGGTAACGACGCTTCCGTCATGCTGCGATACACATACCGTTACGCGAGTCTTGTACAATGGGGTGTAACGATCGAAAAGGACGCCGGCGAGCGTTTTTTCCCTGGAGGAATTTCCCGAGGCCCCGATTTCTGGACCATGCACTTCTCTATCCGCGCAGTTGGAAGCATCCGGGCATTGGTCCTGGGTGATTTTCATGTAAACCTGGGACAGGGACTTGTTCACTGGCAGAGCATGGCATTCCGGAAAGGCGCTTCCGGCATATCCGTCCATCGACAGGGACTTCGGGTAAGGCCCTACAACGGTACAGATGAAAACCGATTTCATAGGGGAATAGGAGTGGATATAGGGAAGAAGAACACCGGGCTGCTGGTATTTGCCGCGGCAGACCGGCAGGACGGCAACAAAGTCAGCGATACTACTAACGGTGATGATTATGCGATCAGTTCCGTCCAGTGGTCGGGTCTGCACCGGACCCTGCTGGAATTGGAAGACAAGGATGCGTTTCAACAGCATGTACTGGGTGGCAGCCTGTACTGGAACAACGGACGTTGGAAACTGGCCTGGAACGGGATTTCCTATTGGTTCCGGAATGCCATTGAAAAAGGAGGGGAGCCTTACAGGCGGTTTAACATCTCCGGAAGGCAGTGGATGAACCACAGCCTTGATTATGGCGGAACGGTCCGAAACATGTTTTTGTTCGGCGAAATCGCCCAGGCGGGCAATAGAAGCTTCGGATTTCTCCAGGGCTTGATGATCAGCGTTGACCCCCGGTTGGACCTCGCATTTGTATTCAGGCATTTCCCCGCCAGCTATAAGGCCATGCAAGCCAATGTATTTGCTGAACAAAGCAACCCCGGAAATGAAACGGGTTTATACGCGGCGATGAGTATCAGGCCATTCTCCGCCTGGCGACTGGATGCCTGGCTGGATTTATACTACAACCCCTGGCTACAGTACGGGGTAAACCGTCCCGCGCAAGGAAGGGACTGGCAATTAAATCTTGCCTGGAAGCCAACCAAAATGCTGGAAATTACCCAAAGGATACATGCCGGCAGGAATGAAATCAGCTACCCAGGTGACGGCCCAATATACCCGGCGACTGGTCTAAAAAGCCAAATTCAATATAGAATTCAGGTTTCTTTTCAGCCAAATCGGTTTATCCAGCTGCGCCAGCGGGCGGAAATAAGCAAGATTCGCCTGGAAAACCAGCGGGACCGGGGAGCATTGTTTTCTGTAGACATGACCGCTAAACTACCCAAACACCCGAGTTCAGTCTCAGCAAGGCTTTCATGGTTCCAGGCCGATAGCTATGAGGCTCGCTTATTCCAGTTTGAGCGGGACGTATTATATTCATACGCTATATCATCGCTTTTCAGGAGGGGATTGCGGACCTACCTTCTTTTCAGTAGCCGATTTTTACAGGACTGGACCATCGGTTTGAAAGCGTCTGTTACATTATTCAATGATAATCAATTTATTAGTCAAATAGGTCAGGATCGTCAGCCATCCGGAAAATGGGCGGTACGGCTCCAGTTCATGCGAATTTTTTAATCCCTTTCCGGCCAAGCAGCATTTCCGGACTTTAGATTGTCAAACACTTTGGCTATCCAAATATTATTATATTAACAAATATTTTGCGAATCACAACAACCATTATTTTCGCTGACTAACGCTTAAAACCAACAACATGAGAAAAATCCTGTCTTTGTTTTCTGTGTTGATGCTGATTTCCATATTGGCATTGGCACAGACCCGCAAGGTGGAGGGAA
>JALOMP010000354.1 GCA_025455365.1 Chitinophagaceae bacterium
CCCGCTTTTCTTCTGCAGCCGCTTCCATTCAACCGTTGAGCCCTGGTTGGGATTTTCCGAAGGGTCATTGGTTCCCATGGTTTTACCCTGCGGGTCAATCCAGTAATATTTGTATTGGGTCGATAATTCCAGGGGCCGTTGTGGATTGTACGGATTGACATAGGTTTGAACGGCGCCGAGGTTTTCGCGAAACTGCGTATTACGCTCATCCACTGACCGGTTCCTGTCGTCCGTCACTTCCTTCCAGTTTTTTTCTGACCAGGTACGGTAGTTCCGGGCTGCTTCCGCATAAGCCGTGGAGTTTCGGATATTCTGTTGCATGATGCCACGCGCGCCAAAAGCCTCACCGCTCAGCGCCTGCATCAGGGCCGGTATTTCAGGAAGCCAGGTACGGTAACCGTTCCATTGCGATTCTACCGATGCCGCAGCCGTCATGATCATGGTAGAGAGATCATATGAGGGTGCGATATGGCATGTGGCCACGCCGATGCAGGGTATCCCATTGACACTGTAGCGGAAATCAAAGGTAAAAGCCTGGCTGCATCCGCTGATGGGTTTGGCGGGCCGCCCCTGCTGGCCCATGCTCACCTGCTGGAAGCCAGACCGGGATAAGTTATTGTAAATGTACTGACCGGCCGGGTAGTTGAGCGGCATGCCTGCATTACCCACCATGATGGAAATCGCCTGGTTATCCGGGGCAACCGAAACTACGGCGAACTGGCCGTCTTCCGTCGTCCGCCAATCTTCCGGTAAGGCATAGGCGAAAAATCGCCCCTGCACCATCCGCAATTGTTTGGGGCCCGAAACCTCGTTTGCTACATTGGTCACCGGCGCATCCGATGCCGTGGGCTGGTTGGCGTCATTTGGCATGGGATCACCTGGCTCGATATCCTGGTCTTCCTGCATATCATCCGCAGGATCCATATCCATGTTTTTTTCCGGTTCAACCGAACCCGTGGAGGAAATTTCTGACGCGTTGGTGCTTTGGATATTATTGGCAGCTGGCGTGTCGCAGGCATTGATAAAAAATAGGAAGATGCCAGATGCGAAGATCCTGAATTGGCGTGCCATAAGCCCTGTTTTTATTGGTTAGGTGGCACGGACTTATTAGACCATATCCTGGTGACACAGATAATTTACGAAAAATCATCATACGACAAACTTTTCGTCGGCCAAACTTTTCCCCCTTTCCCTGCAGGTACATGGCGAGTGAACCTGCTATGCACCGATCCAGGTAGCCCGGTGCCAAAGGGTTTCCAGGGGACCCTGCTTATGCCGCTGCATCCACCAGCGGCTGAACAGGATTTGGAAACTAATCAGGGTAATACCAATCAGCAAGGCATAGGTTGAGCCGGCCTTTGCGTACATCCCAAGCCCATAACCATAATAAATGAATGAACCGAGGACAGACTGGATCACGTAGTTGGACATGCTCATCCGGCCAAGCGGTGAAAATGTATTCAGCGCTTTGTGGAAAACCGCATTTTGGAAAAGCAGGAAAAACCCGGATACCAGTACCAGGGTAAAAGCCATATTGGACCACACGGACAGTATGGTTTGCAGGGGCCGCAGCACGCCGGGCTGGCTTGAGAACCATTGGGCATGCTGACTGATGTAGAAAAGCGGCAAAAAGGCAATCGCCGAAATAGCCAGGACCTTTTTCCAGAACTGGTTACTTTGGGGCGAAATCCTGAACAGGGATTTGCGCCCGGCTAACATGCCCAGGATGAAGAGACCGGCAGTCTGGGTGATGCGACCGCTTTCCCAGGTCCAGAGCGCTACGGCCGGGCGGCCGTTGGTAATATTTCCTTTTACGGTTTCAACAAAAGAATCACCCGTAATATAGGATGTCATTTTTCCGAAATAAGCCCAGGAGGCGGGATCCTCCAGTTTCTCCACCGGGTGTTGCCAGGCCTGGAAAACCTGGTACCATTCGATGGGTTGCAGCAGGAAAAACAATGCCAGCCAAAACGCAGCCCGGTTGTTAAGCAGGGAAGCCGGGATCAGCACGAGGCCGATGACCGCGTAGGTTTCCAGGATATCGCCCTGGTAGAACATGGAATTCAGCAAACCAAATCCAAAGAGCAGCAAGAGTCTCCAGGCAAAACGTCCTTTGAAATCCTTTCCCTTACGGGCCTGGTTATCCGACTGAATAAAAAATGTCAGGCCGAAGAGCAGGGCGAAAATCGAATAAGACTTACCTGCAAAAAGGAAAAACAAACTGTCCCAAACGACCTTATCCACCGGCGGCATCCAGGCCGGGAGGTTCTCCGGGAGATAATAAAAATCAAAATGTTCAATGTTGTGCAAGAGGGCTATGGCTGCCAGGGCAAAGCCTCTCAGCGCATCCACAACATGGAGTCGATTGCTCTGATCGGGGGTCAGGATTTTTGATTCCATGCCTTGGGTTTTACTTTCAGGGTTTATTGACAAGAAACAAAACGCATCTCAATTTTCAAATGGATGTCAACGGGAACAAGATAGGTGTTTTTACAGCCAGGTATTCCTCCCGCCATACATGCACCAAAAAATAAAGGCCCCACGAACGCGGGGCCTTTATCTGCGGTGCTACACAAATTAATTTGTCTTCTCTTTCACTTCTATATTCAGCTTCAGGCCTTCCGTAACCAGTGCCTTGTATTTAGTTGCGTCCACTTCCTTACCGTCTACGGTTATCTTCCCGTCTTCCACTTTCAGGGAAAAGTTCTGCCCGCTGATCACACCATCCGCTTTCAGCGCTTCGATGAGTTTTGTCTCTTCTGGCCTGCCCTCCACGGTAACGGTATTAGCGCCCGTACTGTCCTTTATCACCGTCACTTCTACCATTTCCTTTTTTACTTCTTTCGCCCCATGTGTGCTTCCGGCACTCGTGTGGTGCAATTGCGCGAGGGTGGGGGCGATGACGAGGGAAACAATAGACATCAGTTTGATCAGGATGTTCATGGAAGGACCGGAAGTATCCTTAAAGGGATCGCCTACCGTGTCCCCGGTTACGGAAGCCTTATGCGGTTCCGATTTCTTGTAATAGATTTC
>JALOMP010000072.1 GCA_025455365.1 Chitinophagaceae bacterium
CGTTGAGTATGCATAAAAGCATTGGGCGATAAGATATTTGTCTGTCACCGCCGCACGGCCCGAGACGTCATTATCCATGCTATAAAATAGCCAGTCGCCAAAATGGAAACCACTGTTCCATAGATTGTTTTTACTGACGGATTGAATATATCCCACCCATGCCTTCATGCTTTCATACTGTTCTTCCAGGATGCGGGTATCGCCGTAAGCCAGGTACATGGTCCAGGGGATGATCGTGGCCGCATCTGCCCACCCGCAGGCATTGCCGGCGCCGGGTCCCAGTACATCGGGTATCACAAAGGGCACACCACCGTTGGCATACTGGTCGGCGGCGAGGTCTTTCAGCCACTTGCTGAAGAAGTTTTGTACATCCATGTTGAATGTGGCGGTACGCGCGAACGCCTGCGCGTCGCCGGTCCAGCCCAGCCGCTCATCGCGCTGCGGGCAATCCGTAGGCACGTCCAGGAAATTACCCTTCTGTCCCCACTGGATATTATGCTGGAGCTGGTTCACAAGTGGGTGTGAACAGGTGAAGTTGCCGGTGGTTGCCATATCGGAGTACAGGGCGATCGCGGTAAACTGTTCCGGCTTCAGGTTGTCACTTCCTTCGTCGATGCGTACATACCGGAAACCCTGGAAAGTGAAATGGGGTTCGAAGTTTTCTTCCCCATCGCCTTTCAGGATATAGGTGTTCTGCTGTTTGGCTGGGCGAAGGTTCTCCGTGTAGAAGTTGCCTTGCTTATCCAGCACTTCCGCGTGGGAGAGCGTGATCCGGTCGCCTGCCTTGCCTTTGACGGATACACGCACCCATCCCACCAGGTTCTGCCCAAAGTCAATTACGCGTTCTCCCTTCGGTGTACGGATAATGCGACTGGCCTTGAAAGTTTCGTGTTTCCGAACAGGGGTATTGTAGGTGGAAACGATTTCAGGCGTCTTGTCTGTCCGGATCTTCACACGGGTCCAGCCTGCATCATCAAAACCCGTATTGTTCCATCCGGAAGGTTCCTTGCGTGCGTCAATGCTTTCGCCGTGATAGATTTCAGACGATTGCACACTGCCGGTGGAGGAAGTCCAGCTGTCGTCGGAGACAATCGTTTCCGTACTTCCGTCGGTATAGATCACCTGTAACTGGCATTTGAGTGCCAGCTTTTTACCATAAAAATTCTGTTGACCGGAGAAGCCGATATAGCCGCGATACCAGCCACTGCCCAGCATGGCGCCGATGACATTGGCTCCCTGTTTGAGTTGTAAGGTGACATCGTACTGCTGGTATTGCACCCTTTTCTTATAGCTGGTCCATCCCGGCGTCAGGTAATCATCGCCCACCTTTTGCCCGTTCAGGTAGGCTTCATACATGCCCAGTGATGTAATGAATAAGGTGGCCTGCAGCACTTTTTTAGGGAGACTGAAACTCTTGCGCATCAGTGGACTGGGTTTCGTGATACTGTCTTCGGGATACCCGGGTTCGATCCAGGAAGCCATCCAGTCGGCCGGATTCAACAATCCCATCTGGAACTTGGCTGGTTTGGTCCAGGCAGTGGCTTTGCCATCCTGGTCCCAGGCCCTGACCTGCCAGAAATAACTGGTGCCGGACGTCAACGCCGGACCGGTATAGGGAACCAGCACCGAAGATTGGCTGGCGATCTTTCCGCTGGTCCAGTTCATCGCCTTTGTCTTGGCCGAACCACTGCGGATTTCCGCGACCCTGATTTCATATGCGCTTTGCAGGAGATTCTTTTTGGTCGACTGCCATTTCCAGGAAAAGCGGGGTACCAGGGTTTCTATGCCATGTGGATTTTCCAGGTTTTCCGTGCGAAGGGCATAGAGGGAGGATTGGGCCAGTGACGTCTGGGGTATCGCAAGGATAGCCTGCAAGAACAGCAAAACGAAAAGGGCGCGCATGTTGTTGGTTTTTTGTAAAGGGATGCGCTGAAGTTACGGGACTAAATGAAAAAACCCCGCTTCGTGCGGGGTTTGTGTGGAGAATATCGGAGTCGAACCGACGACCTCTTGCATGCCATGCAAGCGCTCTAGCCAGCTGAGCTAATTCCCCAACAGGGGTGCAAAAATAAGGCGAAACGGCTTTTCCGCAAAATCCTTTTAGGTCACCGGAGTAATCTGCGTGCATCAAGTTATAAGCGGACCGCCAGCGATAAGAGGATATTATGGTTGTCCTCCACCAGCGTATTGCCTTTTTCAAATACCGGCTCGCCATTATGCAGCCATCGATATTCCAACCGCAGGGCGGCGTTTTGGATGGGTAGGAAATCGGCGTTCACGGAAAGGCCGGTTGCCCTGAATTCAGCGGAGCCCGGGCGGATGATCACCACGGCGGCGGGATCAGAAAAATACTCGGCGCGGGCAGCAAAGGCCCAACGCTGCGCAGGGGCATACCGGACAATCGCCACGGGCGTGTACCAGGTGTTCCAACCGGAGCCGGTTGCCGAGGTTTCTTCCTGCCCGATGTCGAAGCCCGCAATGATCCACCAGTTCCTTTCGGGCGTATACCGCGCATAGAAATTATGATAATGCCGCAGTCGCCACGTACTGTCCGGGTACACGGTGCCGATGAAATTGCTGTAATTAAAAAGCCAGGCCGCCTTCGGTTTGTATTGCACCTGTGCCCCCCAGCTCACCATGCTGTTTCCATTTACTTTCGTGATGGTTTGCCAGCCATTCAGTGCCAGCAGGTTGAATGACCAGGTGCCGGGATCGTTTTCATAGCCGAGCCGGATACCCGTTTCAAAATAGGGCGAATTCTCCGCCACCAGGCTGCGTCCCGGCGTCCAGCAATCCAGGCTGGTGGCACTTTCAAAGCCGAGGTGCGAGGGCATGACGCCCAGGTCCAACCAGAATTTTTTCGTTTTCGAAAGCCGTATCCCCGCGCTGGCTTCCAGCAGGAACTGAAGTGTTCCGGGTTCGGCGGCATAGTTCGCGTTCATATAGGTGCCCGCGCCGAGTGCAAGACTCATCCGGACCTTGTCGTTGGCATAGGAACTCCGCAGGTACGCGAGGTTGACATTGGCTTCGCCGGCCCGGTGGTGGTTATACAGGAACGATGGGCGAAGGTGATCCGCCGGTTTTGAAAAATCATACGAAAAGTACGCCTCTGCGTAGGCTTCAATATCCCAGGGTCGCCGGATATGCCGGGCACTGTCCTGCGCATGAAGCGTTGACATACCACATACCATGGCTATACCCCATGTAATCAGCAAGAAAGATAAACGGAATCGCATCTGGCAAATGTTGTTTTGCATCCGGATCGGCACAGTACACAACGCCAATAATACCCGGGATCGCACCAGGTCAAATCTAATTTTTTTTAGGGCGATGGCTTGCTTCCGGGTAAACTTTCATTCGGATATGCTGTTTCAAGCGGATGAAACAGCGAAAAAAATCCGCGCTTCCGGTTAAAACCTGCCCGGTATGCCAACGGCCTTTCAGCTGGAGGAAAAAATGGGCGCGCGACTGGGAATCGGTGGTTTACTGCAGCGAACGCTGTCGCCGTTCACCAGAGAAAATGCCGCTATCGTCCCGGGCTGCAGGTATGCCTGCTGATTAAGTCGCTCATTGCCTGAATACTCCCACAACCCGCTTCCTGATCAATGCCCGGTACCTGGTTTCCCTGCATCCCCCGTTTCACGAAGCGACCAGGAACCAGGCCAACAGGGCGGTAATCAATACGGCCAGGCCCATGAACCCGGTTGCAACGGTAAGCCCTTTCAGGGTTTGCCTGACCCCCAGCCCCCCAAAGCGGTTAACGACCCAGAAGTAGCTGTCGTTTGTATGGCTGACGGTCATGGCGCCTGCGCCAACGGCGGCAACCATGATGGATAACTGCAGGGGAGAGCCGATGCCTGCGCCCGTCAGCAGGGGCGCCAGCATCGACGACGTAATGATCATCGAGGCGGTTGATGAACCCTGTGCGATTTTCAACAGGGCCGCAATGGCATAGGCAGACAACAAAAGGACCATCCCGCCAGATTTTCCCGCCATGGAAAATCCACCCAGCAGTTGTTCCACGGGTATGGATTTCAACACCGCACCAAAACTGCCGCCGGCACAGGTGATCAATACAATCGGGCCCGCCTGGTTAACCGCTTTTTCCATCCAGGCGGCATGGTTCACATGGCTGCTGCGTCCATACAGCCATACGCAACTCGCCAGTCCAAGTCCCAACGCAACCATCGGGGTACCGGCCACCTGCAGCAACCTGCCGACCGTCGTTTCCGGTATGAATATTTTTGCGGCGTTTCCGGCCATGATCAGCAGCACCGGCAACAGAATCGGAACCAGGGCGGAGCGGATACCCGGCTTTACAACCGGACCATCCTCTGTTGATACAGGTTGCATCTGTCCATCCCCGGGAATCATCTTCCTTCCGGCTTTCAGACTCCATGCATAGCCCGCCAGCATTGCGGGTATGGCCATCAACATGCCAACCATGATGACCATGCCCAGGCTGCTTGCGGCGCCCAGGTTTGCGGCGGCAGCCAGCGGTCCGGGTGTGGGCGGCACCAGTACATGGGTGGCGTAAAGCCCCGTGGCGGTAGCCAAGGGTAATACGGCATTTGGTTTTTCCAGCAGGGATGTCATCTTTCTTGCGGGAGCGCTGAGCATGATGAACCCGCTGTCCGCAAAAACAGGGATACCAACGAGCGCTCCCACCAGCGACATGGCAAGGCCGCCACCGGCATTCCCTGACGCTCGTTTTAACGATGCCGCCAGCACGTATGCGGCCCCGCTTTCTTCGAGGTAAATACCAATCATCGACCCAAGCGCGATGATGATGCCAATCCCTGCGGCCATTTCTCCAAATCCTTTTCCCATCATGGCAATGATATCCGCCATGGGGATCCCCAGCATCAACCCTGCCAGGATGGACGCGGCCAGCAATGACAGGAAGGGATGTACTTTCCATCTAACGGTAGCAATGACAACCAGGGCCACGGAAGCCGCTACGGCCAGGAGAATCGTCAGGGTTGCAGGCATGATTCAATTTAGGAAATTCATTTTATGCTGCCGGCCCTTTTGTATCTTGTAGCATGCAGAAAATTGTCAGCATCGGCGAGGTGATGATGCGATTGTCGCCGCCGGGCAAACAGCGTTTCCGGCAGGCTACGCGGTTTGACATCCTGTACAGCGGTTCCGAAGCCAATGTAACGGCGGCCCTGGCAGGCTGGGGCCTGCACGCCATCCATGTCACCCGTTTCCCGGACAATCCGCTGGGGTATGCCGCCCTGGCTTCGCTCCGGGAAAGGGGTATGGATACCCGTTATATTCAAATGGAAGGAGATCGCCTCGGCCTGTATTTCGTGGAAAACGGGGCGATGACGAGGCCCACGTCCATTTGCTACGACAGGCTGCCTTCTGCTTTCTCCACGGCTGGCAGCGGTATTTTCCCCTGGGAGGAAATCCTCGATGGCGCTACCTGGTTTCACTGGAGCGGGATCACGCCGGCCCTCTCGCAGGGCGCGGCGGATCTGCTGATGGAAGCCCTGGAGCTGTGCGGGAAGAAGAAAATTACCGTGTCTGCAGACATCAATTTCCGCTCCGGCTTATGGCGCTACGGGAAGACTCCGGGCGAAGTCATGGCGCCCATGGTGGCCATGAGCCAGGTAGTGGTAGCGGCGGAAAACGATACAGCCGGTATTTTCGGGATCCGGGCGAAACCCGGTGAAGAGCCATATGCATCCATCGCCACGCAAATGAAAGAAAAGTTTCCTGCCATCACGGCGTTGATCACGTCCGTCCGGCAGAGTATAACGGCCAGCCATAACCGTTTATCCGGGCTGCTGTGGAATGGTCAATCGGTGCTTCAATCCCGAACCCATGAGCTGGATCCGATCATTGAGCGCATCGGCAGCGGAGATGCTTTTTTAGCCGGGTACGTCTACGCCAGCCTGCAGCAGTGGCCGGATCAGCGGAAAATTGAATTTGCCACGGCTGCCGCGGCATACAAACACAGCCTGGAAGGGGATATCCTCTACGCTTCGCCGCAGGAAATTGAAGAACTGGCTGCCGGTAACGGCGGCGGACAAATCAAACGCTGACATGGCCCGATTCAATGCAAAGCAGGTTTATGAAAAAATCAGCCAGGGAAAGCTGCTGCCGCTCTTTAACGAGGCGGATACCGGTGTCTGCGCGTCGGTTATCGATTGCTGTTACGCGGCCGGTATTACCGTATTCGAGCTGACCAACCGGAATACCCGGGCATTGGAGGTTTTTAAGGAACTGGCGGCCATGCGGGAACAGCGCTGGCCGGATCTATCCCTGGGTGCCGGCACGATCCTGGATCATGCTACGGCCGATCAGTACATCCAGGCTGGCGCAGATTTCATCATCGCCCCGGACATGAACCCGGAAGTAGGAGAAGCATGCATGCGGGCCGGCATTCCCTGGATGCCCGGATGCCTGAGTCCCACGGAGATTGCAACCGCGTACCGCCTGGGTGCGGAGGTCATCAAACTCTTCCCGGCAGGCACGGTGGGCCCTGCCTATATACGCCATATCCATGGACCCCTGCCGTTTGCAAAGATCATTGTGACGGGCGGCGTGAAAACGGATGAAATGGCTGCCCGCGCCTGGCTGGACGCCGGTGTTTTTGCGCTGGGGATCGGCAGTTCGCTATTTACGGAAGAAAGGTTGGAAAACAGGAGGTTTCATGAAATCCAGGCCGACGTGCAGCGGCTGGTCCTTATAGCGTCTTCGTATAACCGGGAATAATCAGAGAAAACCCAGTTCCAGTTTGGCCACTTCGCTCATCATGTCCTTGTTCCAGGAAGGGGTCCAGGTCACTTCCACATGTACATCGTTGACGCCTTCCACTTCCCGGATTCTCTGGTCCACTTCATGGGGTAATGTCTGTGCCGCCGGGCAACTGGGCGCCGTAAGGGTCATCACCACCTGCACGTTGTTGATGGGGAGTATATTGACCTCGTAGATCAAACCCAGGTCCCAGATATTGACGGGGATTTCCGGGTCGAAGACCTCCTGGATCTTTTCGATGACTTTTTCTTTCAATGCTTCGTTGTCCATACCATTGCGTCCATTTTCATCTGCCTGATCATGGCCCTGAGCCCGTTGGACCTGGTCTGTGCCAGGTGCGTGCTCATGCCAATCTCATCGATAAATTTCATATCTGCATCCACGATATCCTTCGGTTTCTGCCCGGAGAAAACACGGATGAGCATACTGATCAGCCCCTTGACAATCACCGCGTCGCTGTCTGCCTTGTAAAATACCTTACCGTCCCGGTATTCGGAAACCATCCAGACGGTCGACTGGCAGCCACGAATTTTATTTTCATCTTTTTTATGCTGGTCTTCCAGCACCGGCAGTTTCTTGCCCATGTCGATGATATACTCGTATTTGTCTTCCCAGCTATCGAACAGGGAAAACTCGTCAACGATCTCTTCTTCAATCGACCTTATGGATGCCGGTTCAGCCATCTATGCCATCATTTTTTTCACCTTGAGCAATCCTTTCACCAGTGCATCCACTTCCTCCCTTGTATTGTACACGGCAAAGGATGCCCTGCTGGTGCCGGAAAGACCGAGTCTTTTCATCAGCGGCTGGGTGCAGTGATGCCCCGTTCTGACGGCGATGCCCTGGTTGTCCAGCAGGATGCCGATATCCTGCGGGTGTATGCCATCCATGACAAATGAGATCACACTAACTTTTTGTTCGATATCACCGATGATCCGGAGGCCTTCGATCTGCTTCAGTTGATCCGTAGCATATTTTAGCAGATCGTCCTCGTGTGCCCGGATCCTTGCCTTGCCGGTTTCATGGATAAAATCCAGGGCCGACCACATCGGCGATATTGGGCGTGCCAGCTTCAAATTTGTAGGGGAGTTCATTGTACGTCGTTCCTGCGAAATCCACTTCACGGATCATTTCACCACCACCCTGGTATGGCGGCATCTCTTCGAGTATTTCCCGTTTTCCATAGAGTACACCCACGCCGGTGGGTCCATAGACCTTATGGCCTGAAAATGCGAAGAAATCGCAATTCAATTGCCGCACGTCAATACGCACGTCAATATCCAGGTGCACGGAAGACTGTGCCCCATCCACCAGTACTTTGGCGCCCACGGCATGTGCCGCATCGATCACTTCCTTCACCGGGTTTATCACGCCGAGCGCGTTGGATACGTGCACGATGGACACAAATTTGGTGCGGGGCGAAAGCAGTTTGTGGAATGCATCCAGCAGGATCTCACCCTGGTCGGTCACGGGCACCACTTTGAGCCTTGCGCCTTTTTCCGCGGCGATCATCTGCCAGGGGACGATATTGGAATGATGTTCCAGCGTAGAGATAATGATCTCATCGCCTTCCGACAAAAATTTCCTGCCCCAGCTGGAAGCCACGAGGTTGATGCCTTCGGTGGTACCTCTTGTGAAAATGATCTCGTCTGTTGATGATGCGTTCAGGAATGCACGCGCGGTTTCTCGGGTAGATTCAAAGGCAGCCGTGGCCTCTTCCGCCAGCGTATGGATACCCCGGTGGATATTGGCGTTGTATTCCCGGTAGTACCGGTCCAGCGCCTGTAAGACCTGTTCCGGTTTCTGGGAAGTGGCTGCATTATCTAGGTAAACCAGTGGCCTGCCTTTCACCTCTCTCTGGAGGATCGGGAATTGATTCCGGATGGCGTATACATCCAGGATATGTTCGGTGGCCGCTGTTTGCATGTTTATATGTTAAAGCCGAGTCTTTCAGAAATCAATGCATCCACGTACGTGCGCAATCCCTCGTGTTTGATGTTTGCCAGGACATCCAGGGCGAACGCATGCAGGAGCAGGGCCCTGGCATTCTGCTCGCCGATACCACGGGCACGGAGGTAAAAGAGGGCTTCCTCGTCCAATCGCCCGACGGTGCAGCCATGGGAGCATTTGACGTCGTCCGCGAAAATCTCCAGCTGGGGTTTGGTATTGGCTGAGGCCTTTTCGCCCAGCAGGATATTCTTGTTTGACTGGTAAGCGTTGGTTTTCTGGGCGTCCTTGCGTACGAAGATCTTGCCGTTGAAAACACCGGTGGATTCATCATCCATGATGCCTTTGTACAGTTCGTTGCTGAAACAATGGGGCTTGACGTTGTCCACGATCGTGTGGTTGTCTGCCAGTGTCTTGCCAGCCAGCAGGTAGAGGCCGTACATATGCGATTCGCCATGTTCGGATTCCATGATCATGTTCAGGTTGTTGCGCACCATCCCCCCGCTGAGGGTGATGGTCACCGAATTGGTGAGGCATTTGCCTGCCTGCCGGATATGGGTCGTGCCCACATGATTGGCCAGCGGTCCCTCATGCTGGATTTTGTAGTAATCCACCACACTGTCCAGGCCGGCCACAATTTCAATCACCTCGTTGGTGAAACTGTCCTGCCCGCCGATATTGATATACTGCTCGGCGACCTGCACCTGTGCGCCATCTTCCACGTGTACCAGGCTTCTCGGCTGTGCGAAGGGAAAACCATGACGGGAATCCGTCACATGGTAGATATAAATGGGATGCTCCAGGATCCTTCCTTTCTTCACCCGGAGGAAGAGTCCTTTACCGGCAAATGCGCCGTTCAGTGCATGGATCCCGTCGGGATGATAGGATGCGCTGTGTCCCAGGTTTTGGGCGATGAAATCTCCATATTCGGCACGGGCTGCATCTTCCATGGACAGTGCATGGATATCTGTTGCCGGATGGCGAATGACGGAAAGGGCCTGGCTGTACAGGCCATTTACAAAAACAAGTTCGGTGGCAGTACCGTTACCGGGTAACCGAAAAGGATCGATGTCCGATTCGGATACGGACGGCACCTCCACGCTGAATTTGAGATCATTCCGGAACAGGGAAGCGACCCTGGCGTATTTCCATTCCTCGTGCTTCGGCCCGGGGAGTCCCCATTTGCTGAAATCGTCCATGGACTTGCCGCTGAACGTCTTCAGCGCCGGGGCATCCGGTGCCGACAGTGTATATAAACCCTTAAAATATTGAATCGTTTCGTTTGACATACAGTATGCTTGATGACCGGGGACAGAGACCCAGGTACTAACCAGGTGGGGATTTAAGCCTGTTCGGTGACCAGGAGTTCGTTCTTGATGAAATCATAGCCCTTTTCTTCCAGTTCCAGCGCCAGTTCCTTGGTCCCGGACTTAACGATCCTGCCGTTGTACAGGACATGCACGAAATCCGGAACAATGTATTCCAGCAGACGCTGGTAGTGTGTCACCACCAGGAAAGCATTATCCTTGCTCCGGAGCTGGTTCACGCCGTTGGCCACGATGCGAAGGGCGTCGATATCCAGGCCGGAATCGGTTTCGTCGAGGATGGCCAGCTTGGGTTCCAGCATGGCCATCTGGAATATTTCGTTGCGCTTCTTCTCGCCCCCGGAGAATCCCTCGTTGAGGGAGCGGCTCAGCAGCGACTGGTCGATCTGCACCAGCTTCATTCGTTCTTTCATGAGTTTCAGGAAAGCCACGGCATCAAGGGGTTCCTGTCCGCGGTATTTGCGCGTTTCATTGACGGCGGTCTTGATAAAGTTTGTGGTGCTCACGCCTGGAATTTCCACCGGGTATTGGAAGGCCAGGAACATGCCCTCCCGGGCCCTGTCTTCCGGCGACATCTCAAGCAGGTCCTTGCCCTGGAACGCTACGGAACCGCCTGTTACTTCAAAACTCTCGCGACCAGCCAGCACGCTGGCCAGGGTGCTTTTCCCCGAACCGTTCGGACCCATGATCGCATGCACTTCGCCCGCCTTTATCTCCAGGTTGATTCCTTTCAGGATTTTCTTTTCTTCAATGCCCGCATGGAGGTCAGTAATTTTTAACATGATTTCTTTATGACGTTTTTTTTATTCGTATTGCTTTGGTAACGGTTCACGGTTTGTTTTACATCATGGCTTGTACCATGAACTATGAACCATGAACCATGAACCTTCCACTATCCAACGCTTCCTTCCAGCGAGATGGCGAGCAGTTTCTGTGCTTCCACCGCGAATTCCATCGGCAACTGGTTCATCACTTCCTTGGCGAAACCGTTGATGATCAGGGCCACCGCCGTTTCTGTATCCATGCCGCGCTGGTTGCAGTAAAAGATCTGGTCTTCCCCGATCTTGGACGTGGTAGCCTCATGTTCCACCACCGCGGTATTGTTCTTCACTTCAATATAGGGAAACGTGTGCGCGCCGCATTTGTCGCCCAACAGGAGTGAATCGCACTGGGAAAAATTCCGGGCATTGGTGGCGTTACGGCCAACCTGTACCAGGCCGCGGTAACTGTTATTGCTCTTACCGGCCGAAATGCCTTTCGAAACGATACGGCTCCGGGTATGTTTTCCCAGGTGGATCATCTTGGTGCCAGTGTCCGCTTGTTGCATATTATTGGTCACGGCTACGGAATAGAATTCTCCGTTGCTGTAATCGCCCTTCAGGATTACGCTGGGGTATTTCCAGGTGATGGCGGAGCCGGTTTCCACCTGGGTCCAGGAGATCTTGGAATAGTCGCCCTGGCAGATACCGCGTTTGGTGACAAAATTATAAATGCCTCCATGGCCGTCTTTATCGCCGGGATACCAGTTCTGTACCGTGGAGTATTTCACTTCCGCTTTCTCCATGGCCACGATTTCCACGACGGCAGCATGGAGCTGGTTTTCGTCGCGCATCGGCGCGGTGCAACCTTCCAGGTAGCTCACATAGGCTCCGGCTTCCGCCACGATCAGGGTCCTTTCAAACTGGCCGGTATTGGCCGCGTTGATGCGGAAATAGGTGGACAGTTCCATCGGGCAGCGTACGCCGGCAGGGATGAAACAGAAAGAGCCATCCGTAAATACGGCCGAATTAAGCGCGGAAAAGTAATTGTCCGTGGGCGGTACCACGGAACCGATGTATTTGCGGACAAGTTCCGGGTGCTCCTGGACGGCTTCGCTCATGGAGCAAAAGATGATGCCCAGTTCCGCCAGTTCCTCCTTGAAGGTGGTGGCGATGGATACGCTGTCGATCACGGCGTCCACCGCAACGCCGGTCAGCCTTTTTTGTTCCTGCAGGGATATACCCAGTTTCTCGAAGGTCCGGCGCAGTTCCGGATCGATCTCGTCCAGGCTGTTGGGGGCGATCTTTTGTTTCGGGGCGCTATAATAAATAACGTCCTGGTAATTGATCGCCGGGTATTGTACGTTCGGCCAGGTGGGTTCTTCCATGGTCAGCCAATGGCGATACGCTTTCAATCGCCATTCGAGCAGCCATCCGGGCTCCTTTTTCTTTGCGGAAATGAACCGGATGATATCCTCGTTCAGGCCTTTCGGTGCGTCATCGGATTCAATATCCGTGACAAATCCGTATTTATATTCCGAGGAGGTTACTTCGCCTAAAATATCGTCATTTTCTTCGTACATGTTCACGCCCGGGTTTGGTCTGCAAAATTCCTGTATTGTGGACCGATTATCAACAGAATTCGGCCCAAATGGTTAAACGCTATCCATTTTTTCCGCATTTCGTAACCAGTTGCCGGGGGGTCTGAATCGCCGGGGCTTGGCTATATTTGTTCCTTAAATAGATTGTTATGCAACGGGTTATATGGGTAACGGGTAGCACGGGAAACCTGGGCGCCGCGGTATGCCGGCGGTTTTTACGAGAGGGGGACAGGGTAATCGGAACCATCCTGCCGTCCGAAGCCCTGGCACAGGTACCCGCTGCGGAGGGGTTGGAATACCGTCCACTGGACCTGTTGGACGAACAGGCAGTCCAAAAAGACGTGGAGGCCATTGCCGTGACTACAGGCCGGATTGATGTAGCGGTCCTCACGGCCGGCGGCTTTGCCATGGGCGATATCGGAGAAACCGGGCTGGAAGACATTCACCAGCAGCTGAGGCTCAATTTTGACACGGCATACAATGCCGCCCGACCCGTTTTTCGCCATATGATGTCAAATGGACGTGGAAGGATCTTCATGGTGGGTTCCAGGCCCGGGATGGATATGCGGGACGGGAAGGGAATGACGGCATACAGCTTGTCCAAGAGCCTGGTTTTCAGGCTCGCGGAACTCATGAACCGGGAAGCTCATGACAGTGATGTGGTAACCTGTGTGCTGGTTCCCGGCACGATCGACACCCCGCAGAACCGGGCATCCATGCCAGGCGCCGATTTCAGTGCCTGGGTCAGCCCGGACGCCATTGCTGAAACCATTCATTATCACAGCCTTCCGGAAGCGGCCCACCTGCGGGAGCCGGTGTTGAAAGTGTATGGCCGGAGTTGACGCCTAAAATTGGTTCGATGTTTGCAAGGAAAGATTGAACCGGCATCCCGGTTTAAATTTTTCCCGCCCGCAATGTTCTGGCGATGGGAACGTTTTCCGGGATGTACAATCTAATACCCTATATGAAAAATTTTACATCCATTCTCATGGCCGTTATTACCGGCCTTCTTGTGAGCACCAGCGCCTGCAAAAAAGAATCCACCGAACCTTCCACGTCGGATGCGGATGAAGCGAGCGTGGTTGAATTGACCAGCCAGAAAGCCATAACCGATGCGCTCTATGACGATGTGTCCATGGAGGTCATGCAGACCAACGCAGACAATGGTCTTGTCCAGGCCATAACCCTGCAACAGGCCTGCGCATCCGTTTCCATCACGCCGCAGGATCCTGCCGTATGGCCCAAGACCATTACGATCGATTACGGGACGGATGGCTGCACCGGGCTGAACGGTTACCTCCGCAAAGGGAAGATCATCTACACGCTGAACAAGCGGCTCCTTGCCGACGGCGCCGTGGTCAGCATTTCATTTGAAAACTACTCGGTGAACGGTTACAAGCTCGATGGCGTGTATACCATTACCAACAATGGTTCCACCAAGGGCCTGAACGTAACGGTTAAACTGGCCAACGGGAAGGTGACCTATCCTAACGGAAACTGGTACACGAAAACAACCAATACCACCTGGGTGCAGTCGGCCGGACAGTCAACCTTCAGTATCCAGGACGATGAATACAGCTTGACCGGAAACGGCACCATCACGGATATGGACGGGAATACGCTTACGGCAGCCAGCCGTACGGCCCTGCTCCGGAAAGTGAACTGTACCAACACGGTGGCCGGCCAGGCGGACCTGACGTTTAATAATATCAGCGGACTGCTCGATTTCGGTGCGGGGACCTGCGACAAGAACGCGGTGATCACGGTGGCAGGCAAGAACTACCCCGTGGAATTGCCTTAAGCGGCCTGTAAAAATGTTAAAAGGGGAAGCATCGCTTCCCTTTTTTTGTGCCCGGGGCCGGCCTGATCATTTCATATGTTATTTTCGCTCCATGCGGTTCGATAGGATCCTACTGTCCGTTATAACAGCCATACTGCTCCCGTTTGCCTTGCGTGCGCAGCTAGCACCCGTACCCATGGGAACGGTTCCCGACAGCGCGGGTTTCGCGCGATTGCAAAACGACTTCGGGCAACAGAAAAAGTTTCCATCCCGGTATGAAAAGGAGATCCTGACCGCATTGAGTTTTTTCCCGGAGCTGAAGCAACACCGGGTTGATTTTGTGTTGCGCAAGGGATATGCACCGCTTTCCAGCAGACCTACCTTTGGAGGACTTTTACGAAGTGCCCGCCGCCGCAAATACAAAGTTTTCATCAGTACCGGATCCGGGAACGGGTGGGACAGCATCATACTCGCCCATGCGCCATATAACGCCAGGATCGGGGTACTAGGTCATGAACTCAGCCACGTCCTGAACTTTTCGCAGATGTCCGGGCTGCAACTGGCCTGGCTGGGTGTTTCGCATGTATCGAAAAAATACATGAACCGCTTTGAATACCGGACGGATAGCCTCTGCATCGCACAGGGGATGGGCGACTACCTTTACGCGATGAGCATTTATGCCCGTAAATCATTTGGCTCCACGGATCCGGAACAATTGCAGGTTACGGCGCAAAAATCCAATTACCGGGAGAGGTATATGGGGCCAGCTTCCATTCGGCTATACATGGCCGATCATCCGCCGTACCGGGGAACCGACATGAGCGCCCAGTAGAGTCCGCCCTGTATCAGCCTTCTGATGCCTGTCACCACGGCGGTTGACAGCTGTCATATGCAATCTACCGATAGTATGATTACCTTGATATCCTTAAAGTGTGCCCATGCGGGTGCTTTTCTTACTTCTTTGTAATGTCTTTTGCGGCATCCTGCTGCAAGCCCAGGACGCCCGGGAGATCGTTCGCAAGGCCGATGCCAGGGCCAGGGGTACAACGTCCGAAGCCAGGATCACGATACAGATCATCCGCCCCAACTGGAAAAGGGAAATGGGACTGAAAGCCTGGAGCCAGGGCAACGACTATTCCCTGGCGCTGGTGACTTCTCCCGCCAAGGATAAGGGGATTGTCTACCTGAAACGTAAAAAAGAAGTTTGGAACTGGATACCATCCATTGAAAGGAATGTAAAGCTCCCGCCTTCGATGATGAGCCAGAGCTGGATGGGTACTGATTTTACCAATGACGACCTGGTAAAAGAAGCTTCCATCGTGGAAGACTATGTCCAAAGTCTCATGCCCGATGCCACGGTAGACGGGTACAACTGCTACCAGGTAGCACTTGTTCCAAAGCCTGAAGCCGCCGTGGTTTGGGGCCGGGTATTGCTTTGGATCGAAAAGAAGGATTTGCTCATGCTGCATGCGGAGTATTATGATGAATCGGGTAAACTGGTGAACATCCTGCATGCGTCCGAGGTGAAAATGCTTGGCGGCCGCCTGCTGCCCTCGCGCCTGGAAATGATTCCCGCGGATAAGAAAGGACAGAAGACGGTGATGATTTATGAAAGTCTCCAGTTCGACAAGCCCCTGCCCGAACAAATTTTCACCACTTCCTATATGTCCCGCGTACAATGACCTTCAAACTTACCTGGAGGAACCTTTGGCGAAACCCCCGCCGCAGCCTGATCACCATGTCATCCGTGGCCTTTGCGGTAATGCTGGCGATCGTGATGGGTTCGTTGCAGAAAGGGATATTCGATAACCTGATCCGGGACGTGGTCAGTTTTTATTCCGGGTACCTGCAGGTGCACCACGAAGGGTACTGGGATGAGCAGGTGCTTGAAGAATCATTTCCCGAAGACGCGGCGATGGTCCGTAAACTATCGCAGATACAGGGCGTGAAGGCCGTTGTTCCCCGGCTGGAAACCTTCGCCCTGGCATCGGTGGGCAGCCTCACCAAAGGATGCCTGGTAGCGGGCACGGAGCCGGAGCGTGAGCGGGCCATGACAAGACTTCCGGAAAAATTAAGCGCGGGTGAATACCTGGACGGCAGGGGTAAGGGGATACTCATCGGTGAAGGGCTTGCCCGTAAACTCCAGGTGGGGGTCGATGATACCGTGATCCTGCTGGGGCAGGGGTACCAGGGCAGCATGGCCGCGGGCAAGTATCGCGTGCTTGGATTGCTGCGCTTCGGAGCGCCACAACTGAACGATGCCATGGTGTACATGGACCTCGTGACGGCGAGACAATTCACCGGGGCGGAGAACCTGCTGACCAGCCTGGCATTTGCCCTCGAGAACCCGCAGGACCTGGCACGCATCCAGCAGGCGGTACGGAAGGTCAGCGGACCCGGGTACGAGGTGATGACATGGGGCGAGATGATGCCGGAGATATCAAACCATATAAAAGCAGACCGGGCCGGCCTGTATGTCATGATCGGAATTTTGTATTCCATCATCGCCTTCGGGCTGTTCAGTACGGTACTGATGATGATGGCGGAACGCCGCTACGAATTTGGAATGCTCATAGCCATCGGCATGAAAAAATCCAGGCTTGCCCTGACCCTTGTGATGGAAAACCTGTTCATCACCATCATCGGGACGCTGGCCGGCATGGCTGTCAGTCTTCCCCTGGTGATGCTGCTGAAACAGAAACCCCTGCGCCTGACCGGCCACGTGGCGGAGGCATACGAGAAGTTCGGATTTGAGGCGATATTCCCCGCGGCCCTGGATGGCGCAATCTTTCTCAACCAGGCCTTAACGGTGATGGTCCTCGCGCTGGTCATCGGTCTTTACCCGATCGTGCACGTTGCCCGGATCAACCCCGTCATGGCCATGAAAAAATAGCATATGATCCTGCGCATCGCCTGGCGTAATATATGGCGCTCCCGGAACAGGAGCCTGGTGATCATTGGCTCCATCGGGCTGGGATTATGGGCGGCGCTGTTCCTCACCGCTTTTTACAACGGCCTTGTGGAACAGCGCATTCGCAGCGCCGTCGATACGGAGATCGCCCATATACAACTTCACCATCCGCAGTTCCGTGCGGATTACGACCTGCAATACCGGCTGCCGCAGGGCCCGCAGACGCTCGAAGAAATCGCCCGCATGCCTGATGTAAGGACAGCCACCGGGCGCGTCGTCCTGCAGGGAATGGCATCATCAGCTTCCGGCAGCACCGGCGTGGAAATACAGGGCGTCATGCCCGGTAGGGAAAAGACCGTATCCCGGCTCTATACCTTCGTGAAGGACGGAAATTACCTGCGGGATTCCGGCATCCACGAAATCATGGTTGGACGTAGGTTGTTGAAAAAACTCAAACTGGAAGTGGGAAGCAAGATGGTGCTCACCTTTAATGACGCCGAAGGAAATATATCGTCCGGTGCCTTCCGGGTGTCCGGCGCGTACGAAACCGTAAACGCGCCCTACGACGAATCGAAGGTATTCATTCATATCCGGGAAGCGCGCGAACTTTCAGGCCTGGGTGCGGACCTGAATGAAATCGCCCTCATCCTCCGGAACGAAAACCGGCTGGATACACTCGCCCATGCACTCGCCAACCGGTGGCCGGAAACAAGCGTTCAGACCTGGGAGGAAATAGACCCCGAGATGCAATTGCTGGTGGCTTCCTTCAACAGCATGATGCTGGTGTACATGTCGATCATCATGCTGGCCCTCGCCTTCGGTATCGTCAATACCATGATGATGTCCGTGCTGGAGAGAACGCGGGAACTCGGCATGCTGCTGTCCCTGGGGATGAACCGGCTGAGGGTATTTGCCATGATCACCCTGGAGACCCTGTTCCTGGTGCTGGCCGGGTGCCCGGCGGGCATCCTGGCATCGGTTATAACGATCATGATCACCCGAAAAACCGGCATCAGCCTGGCGAAGTTTTCGGAAGTATATTCCAGTTTCGGGTACAGCGACCGGGTTTTTCCTTCGCTCACCATGAAGCAGTTTTTCATGATGATGGCCCTGGTGGTGGTGACGGCGCTGGTATCCGCCATTTTCCCTTCGCGGAGGGCCCTTTCACTCAAACCGGCGGAAGCCATCAGAAAATGAACGCCATGCA
>JALOMP010000355.1 GCA_025455365.1 Chitinophagaceae bacterium
TACCGCGGATCGCAACAGAGGAATTACAATTCCATGAACCACGAACCATGAACCCAGATTATGAACCTCCTTGCTTCAGGAAATTAAAAGCCACATGCAGGGAACGGAGGGTTTTCATTTTCTTGTTTTCATGGGCCGCCATGCGGATATCAATATCCCGCAACATACGGAGGCCTTCTGAAACGAAAGGTCCTTTGTTCAGCATGACGCATTCAGCCCTGACGGATTTCACGGCATCGGAAATTTCAGCGCGGGTGGTCCTGCCCTTCTTCACCAGGTTGTCCAGGATCTCCGTAGCCCAGATCACGGGCATGTGCGCCGCTTCGGCCAGCCAGAGGATTTCCTCCTGGACCTCCGCAATCCGCAGGAATCCCACTTCTACCGCCAGGTCGCCCCGGGCGATCATAATTCCTGATTTCGGTTGCCGCATCACCGCCAGCATCATCCTGGGCAGGTTCTCAAATGCACGCCGGTTTTCAATTTTAAGGATAATGGCCATCCCCTTCCTGCCGAGCCCGTTGATAATTTTCTGCAACCGGGTAATATCACGCACTTCCCGCACGAATGAAAAGCCGATCATGTCCGCATGCTTTACCATAAACGGCAGGTTTGCAAGATCCTCTTTTGAGAGCGATGGAATGCGCATATCCGTTTCCGGCAGGTTGATGCCTTTCTCCGGTTTCAGCAGCGGTTTCTTGGCCGGCGCATGGTGGATTTCCACCAGCATGCCCAGCTTATCCGCTTCCAATACGCGCCCGCTGAACTTGCCGTCATCCAGGGAGATGGGATCGCCTTTTTGTACAAACCGGAATAGAACAGGGAGGCTGATGGACATAACCGGGTAATCGCCGGCTGTCTTGTTGTTTGCCGGCCCGGTGAAATAGATCCTGCTGCCCTTGCGCAGCGAAACAGCCTTTGCCCGCTGCCCGTGGTTTTTCCCGGGAATCTGTAGGACCTTACCCGTCCGAATTTTAGGACCCGCCAAATCCATATAAACAAGCACTTTCTTGCCGGTATCGGTAGAAGCCTTGTGGATATTCCGGATCATTTTTTCCCAGGCATGCTGGTCGTCATGCGCGGTATTGATACGGGCAACCTGCATACCATCCTGGACAAGCGTTCGAACCATATAGGGATCACCGGCAGCCTCCGAAGGCAGGGTTACCATCAGTCGGGTGTGCCCTTGCAATTCCGTTTTGCCGAACAGCGCGTTGGTATGCTGGTGCAGCAACCGCCTGCTTTCCTTCAATCCGTAATCCTTTCCGGGGTAGTCGAATTTCGTTCCTGTACCAGTCGAAGATCAACCGTACGGATAGCCAGATAGTGCAGCAGGTTCCTGGCGGATTCCCTGGACGAAGGATGCACTTTCTCCAGCCATTTCCGATGGCGCCGTTCACTTTTCAGGGCGAGGGTTTTCAATTCACGGATAACCTGCAGGAGTGTTGTCAGTTGTTCCCGGGGCATAAAAGGTGCAGGACGAATCATTTGCATTTCGTCCCCGGCCGTGAGTTACGAAAAACATCCAGAAAAGGCAGGCATCCCCGGTGAATTAACTGGAAATTCATACGGAATGCCAACAATCACAACCATAACAGGTGGAAACGGTTGCCAGTCAATTGGCGAACTTCTCACGCCAGGCAAGCATGCCGCCTGTCAGGTTTTTGACATTCGTGAACCCCTGTGATTCCAGGAGCATACAGGCCTGCCCGCTGCGGTTTCCGCTGCGGCAATAGCAAATCACTTCCTGGTCTTTCCAGTTGTCCAGCGCATCCGTTTCAAAATGCATGATGCGTCCCAGGGGTATCAGCTCTCCACCGATATTATACTCGGCATTTTCGGCGGGCTCGCGCACGTCAAGGAGGTTTAGTTTCTCGCCGGCATCGAGCCTGGCTTTGACTTCTTCAGGAGTGATGGTCTGCATATGGGGCAATTTAAGGATGATATTCATTACCCGACGGCGCCGGGGGGATGGAATCGGTTGTACGTTCCGGCCTGGTCACGCTCAGCCTGATATCCATCATCTGGCCGGGACGAATGCGGTTGATTTTACGCTCTTCGTTGAACCGGTCCGGGTTCTGCCAGTATACGAAACCAGCCGTGGTATCCCGCAGATCCGGATCCAGCAATACCACGCTGAAACTGATGCCACCGGCTTCCACCAGGGCAAGGGCTTCCGTGTAAGGCAAACCGAAGAGGTCGGGTACCGGTATGTCTTCATTGCCAATACCGGCGCCCAGGACAAGTGATATCCGGGATCCCATGGCCACTTTATCGCCCGGCTTAATCGGCTGTTCCCCGAGCATCTGTTCTTTTACGGCGTTCTTCGCGATATCCGGCACATAGCTCGTATCCCCCACCTTCAGCCCGCGTGCGCGAAGTTCCAGTTCCGCGTTCCTGAAACTCATCCCCACAAGATTGGGCATGTCGATTTCCGGGGCGATGGCCCGGTTGATGGTCAGGTATATTGTTCGGTTAACCTTTACGGTTGCATCGGGATCGGGAAACTGCTTCACGATCACCAGCGGTGCCAGGGTGTCATAAAAGACGGAATCCTGCACCACAACATCAAAGCCATCTTTTTCCAGGGAGGCCACGGCTTCGAGGTAATTCGTTCCCTTCACGTCTGGAACTTTCAGGTATTCCCCATGGTTCGTCCAGAAATCGAGCGTCTGAAAAAACAGGAACAATGCCAGGATGGAAAATCCAATGGCCGCCAGCATGTTTACCCAAAGTGGTTTCTTATTGAAAAATCCCAACACGTAATATTGTTTTATTCAGGACGCCGTTTGGCGGCCAGTGCATCTTCCACCAGCATGGAGTAAAATTCCTTCAGGTTCCAGCCATTGGCCCGCACCTGCTGGGGTACGATGCTGTGCTCACTCTGGCCAGGTACCGTATTGATCTCCAGCAGGTAGGGTCTTTCTTCCGTTGCATGGTAAATGAAATCCATTCGCACAATGCCCCTGCAATTGAATATCTCGTACACTTTTCGGGCCGTATCACGCACCTGCCGGGCGGTTTCGTCTGAACATTCAGCTGGGGTCACTTCGTGCGATTTCCCTTCGTACTTGGCCTGGTAATCAAAAAATTCATTGTGCGTAACCACTTCCGTGAACGGAAGCGTGATCACCTTGCCGCCGCTGCGGAAAACCCCGATGGTAAACTCGCGGCCACTGATGAATTCTTCCACCAGCACCTGGTCGTCTTCCCGGAAAGCCTTTTCGAGTGCGGCCTCCAGTTCCGATGCCTGGTTAACCTTACTCATCCCGATGCTGGAACCGCCGTTGTTAGGCTTGACGAAGACGGGCAATGCCAGGCTCCGCAGGATTTCCCCGGGCGCCACGGGGCTATGCTTAAACAGGTGCATGGACCGGGCAACGCTGATGCCGGAAAAAGCCGCTACGGCTACCGTATATCGTTTATTGAACGTGATCGCGGAACTAGCCGCATCACAGGATGTATAGGGTATATCCAGCAGGTCAAAATACCCCTGCAGTTTCCCATCTTCTCCGGGGGTGCCGTGGATCCCTATGAAAACGGCGTCAAAATTCACGGTGCCGTCGGGAAGGGTAAGCGTAAAATCGCCCCGGTTCATGGGAACCTGCCTGCCATCCGCTGCCGGATGGTACCACCCTTCCGGGGTGATATGTACCAGGTAGACGTCATATCGCTCCTTGTCCAGGTTGTTCAGGATGGTCACGGCGCTTTTATAGGATATGACGGATTCTGAAGAGTAACCGCCCGTTACCAGGGCGATCCGGGGTTTTGGCATGCGGAAATGGTTTGGACAAAGAAAGTAAAAAAGAACTTAATAAAGGATTAAAATGGGCTATTCTGCCGCTGCACCAACACTGTCTACCGGTGGTCGCAGGCCCTGGGTGCCGCTGTCGAGCACATATTTCCAGGTTCCATCTTTCTGTTTGCGCCAGACGGTGATGTATGTACCCTCCTGCTTTTCGGTTTCGGTCTGCAAGAGATAGGTGCCGAAAGTGAAGCCCATATCGCCTGAAACCGACACATCTCCACCCATGGGTTCCCAGCTGATCCTGAAGCTGGTATCATTGATGCTGCTGATATACTGGACCGCATCCGCACCGATGATTGGCATGTAATTGTCGCGAAGCAGGATGGCTTCATCCTCCATGTATTGCAGGAAAGCCTTTCGGTATCCCTGGTCATTGGCCAGCTGCGCAAAGTCCACATCGGTCTGCTGCATCTGCGAGCAGCGATACGATGCACAAGAGGGCAAGAATTTTCTTCATGGCATGGTTTAAAAAAAAAGGTGAAGGGTAAACATCCTGTTTAATCACCTTCACCCGGTTAGCGGGACATATCACCCGCCGTTAAAGGACGCTTGCGCGTCGGTTCAAAATCAGATATGCAGTTTCTCTTTTTTAGACATCAGTTGTTCCACCGTCTCCACGTACATTTCATCCGGAACGCAGCAATCGACGGGGCAAACGGCCGCACACTGGGGTTCCTCGTGGAAACCCTGGCATTCCGTGCATTTGTTGGGCACGATATAATAAGTATCGTTGCTGATCGGTGTATTTTTCTGGTCGGCTTCAAGGGTGGTTCCATCCAGCAGGGTA
>JALOMP010000073.1 GCA_025455365.1 Chitinophagaceae bacterium
ACCGCTTTTAAGGATTACCCTGAGGGGTCCAGGCTTCGGGACATGGCCATCATCCGCACGGCACAGGGTACCCCGGAGAGAATTCCTTCCTGGCTGACCCAGAATCCCGACTATCATTTCACGGATTCCCTGCTGATGATCTGGGCAAACCGCGCGCCGGCGCATATGGCCCGGTTCCTTAAATCATCGCCCAACAGCCCGGTGGCTCAAAAGGTCAATGCATGTCCCAACCCGCTTGTACAGACCATCGCCAAAATCGCCCCGGAACGGTTTGCCAGTAACTATCTGCCTTTTGCCCTCCCGATCGCCAAAGGGGAAATGGATTTCGCCGCGATCGACGCGCTGCGCCAGGACCCGAAGAAATATTTCCAGACCATCGTGGATCTTGAAATGAAGAATATTGAAGACGAAGCGGCAGGCCTCCCCACTTACTACCGGATTCCCACCCGCGCATTCCTAAAAGAGAACGCGGTGAAGTTTTATGTCAACGTGATGAACAGTCGCCATGAGGAAGCAAAAGAATCCGTTCGGTATGCGGAACTGAACGAACTCAGGCCGCAGGACATCTACATGGTCATCGTGCACGGGGAAGATAATTTCTATACCAGCAGCTACCTCTACACCTACCATAAACTCATGGCCAACTATACCAAAACCGGCCATGATTCCTTGTTCCGCTATATGAAACGGTACCAGGCCCGGAAATTCATCCAGATGTCCGGACGCTACAATACACTGCCGCACCTGATGAAAAACATGCCCCGGGATACCATGCTGAACGGCATCCGGCAACTCGCCTATGGACTCGAAATCAACTCAGACAACGGTCTGGAGGATGCCATGACCCTTGCCGAAACCTTTCCCAGTTTCGTGCGAGACAGCAGCATGCGGGAATTCATGGCTGCGCAACTGGATGAAAACCTGGAACGTTGCCGCCAGGAACCCAATTTCTATGGCATCAAGTTGTACACCCTTTTGGGCGATATCTATGCATCCGTGGAAGCCGAATATGCCGGCAAGGGTGATCAATATTCCAAAAAACTGGCGGCTTACCTCGACCTCCCTCACCGGAACCTTCGAAGCCCGGAAGGCATGGTGTACCAGCGCGTATTTTTTTATGGCGATGATGACGGCAAGTCATCCTACCAGAGCTTCATGGGTAATTTCCGGGATAAAACGCAATGGGATATTGAACAGAACAGCAACTGGGTGACCATTAAGTCGAAGAAAAATTATCCGCTGACAATTTTTGCCAATCTGCCGCTCGACAATGAACGCTACGATCTCGATAAAGACGCGATGGACAGCCTGACCCATTACCTCGATTCGCTGAAGATTGAACCCCATATCATCATTCACCGGGGACACAGCTATCATTTGTCGCACAGCCTCGGTTATGTTGACAGCTATACAAACCTGGCGATACTTGGCTCCTGCGGCGGCTACCAGGAAGTGTTCAACGTTCAGCAAAAAAGTGCAGATGCCCAGGTCATTTCCACCAAGCAGGTAGGTTCAAAAATGGTTAATGAACCGCTGCTGACGATGATCAACCGGAAAATCCTGGAAGAAAAGGATATCCACTGGGTACAACTCTGGAGTGAACTGGAAACCCTGATGAAGAAGGACAAGAAAGCCTATGCCTATTTCGTGGACTACGTGCCGCCTCATAAAAATATCGGGCTGCTGGTGTCTAAGATTTATCATGACGACGGCGATCTTAAGCCATAGAAACAGATCTCCAATCCTTTATTTTCTTACCCGGTATAATTTCAACGCACCCTGGTGCTGCGCAACCGCCAGTGCCGGCAGGTTTCCGAGGCGGAGCACCGCCATGGATTTCACATCGCCCGGCACAAACAAACCGGCTTGCAACATCGTCAGCGGTTCAAACCGACCATTGCCCCTGCCGGCCAGCACCAGGCCATAGAAAGCATCGCTCCGCCCCGGGATCGTGGCAGCCCCCTCGTCGTTTCCACCGAGGACAATGTCCTGCATGCCATCCTTGTTAAGATCCAAGACGGCAATGGAATACACCGGGCTGAGCTGGGCTTCAGCGGGCAGTGCGTGGAACCGGAACCCCTCTTTACCCCTGTTCTCGAACCAGCCGGTTTCCAGGTAGCCGGCTTCGAAAACCGATTCCCCCTGTCGATTAAAAGGCTTGAGAATCTCTTTCATACCCGCCTGTGCAAAGCGACTGTAACTGTTGAAATATTTTTTGATCTGCGGTAATTCTTCGGCCAGGGCATCGCGCATCGAAACCGGGTATTCAGCACGCGGGCCATGTGGTTTGGAAGCCCTGTACTGGCTTAAGACCAGGTCCTGCAACCCGTTACCATCATAGTCATGGCTGTACGCCCGAAGTGGTTCCTTTTCAGAAGCCCGGAAAAAACCATTCTGGCCGTAATTCCCAGCCACGATGTCCGTATCACCGTCGCCATCCAGGTCTGCTGCCGCCAGGGCATTCCACCATCCCTTTCGGGTATCGCTTTCCTGTTCCCACCGTACCAGCCGGCCATTGTCGTTCCGAAAAAAGACTACGCCCATCCATTCACCGGTTACCACCAGGTCGGCGTCTCGATCCCCGTCAAGGTCCGTCCAGGCGGCGTCATTGACCAGCCCGATGCCGGATAGGCCCGGCGCCATTTCGGATGTCACATCCCTGAAACGGACGGTATTGCCCTGCTGCTCGTTTCGAAGCAGGTAACCGCTTTCCGGTTTCGGATATGCACCGGGGACGACGCGTCCTCCGAGGAACAGGTCCGTCTTTCCATCGCCATCAAAGTCGGCCGCTTTCACAACAGACTTACTGGCATGGTTAACCGGGATCGCACCGGGTGGGGCTTCCCGGAAGAATCCCTTTCCGTCGTTTAGCCAGCAATGATCCCGGTAGTTGGGCGATCCCTTCTCAAACCGGTACCCACCCGCCGCAATATAGATGTCCAGGTCATGATCGGCGTCTGCATCAAAAAGGGCGATGGATACGTCTTCATGGACTTGTGGCGTGTCATTGGAATTGAACAGGGTGGCACGAAATCTGCCGTCCGGCAGCTGGAAATAAATAAACGACTTCTGTACAGCGTTGCCGCCCACCACCAGGTCATCGAGCCCGTCCCCGTTCAGGTCACCACTGGCCAGCGGCGGCCCAACCGTTGAGTACTTGTGCGGCAATGCCCGCTGGATGTTGAAGTCTGCAAAATCCTCCTGCCGGTGGATGAAGAATATTCCTGCCCGGGCGGTGATTTCCTCCAACCATGCAGTCTTGTCCGCGATCGCGGGCTTTGGGACAGACGGCTTTGCATCCGATGCCTGGCTGAGCAGCAGGTTCTGGTTCGCCTTTACATCTTTCCGGGTTTCCGTAAAACCGTTGGGCCAGTTGATCACCAGGGAATCCACTTTGTCATATTTACCCAGGCCGAAATGAATCACGGGCTCCATGGATGAAAGGTATCCCCGATAAGGCGTCAACTCGGCCGCCTGCTGTTTCCCGTCGTAATAAATATGTACCGCAGTGCCCAGTCCGAAAATATTGGATGTATCACCCCGGCACTCGATCCGGAGGAAGTTTGCATTGGATGACTCTTTGTCGGCCGTCCTGTTTTCCCACAGGCTTGCCGGCATATTGATGTTGTTCGTCACTACATCCATATCGCCATCGCCATCAAAATCCGCGTAGGCCATCCCGTTTGAAAAGGTTGGCTGGTTCCATCCCCAAAGCAGGGTCTTATCCGTAAACGTCAGGTTGCCGTTGTTGTGAAACAGGTAATTGTTGATCTTAACGGGCGGTAGTTTGAGCAACAGATCCTGTGCAGACGACTTGCCCTGCGCGTCCCTGTAAGAAATATAATCGTTGTCCGTGATGTCCTTTGGCAGGCCGTTCGTAACAACCAGGTCCCGGAAACCATCCATGTCCAGGTCGACCAGCAAAGGGGCCCAGGACCAGTCTGTATACGCCACCCCACTGAACAGTCCGATCTCGCTGAATACGGGCGCGCCGATTGTATCGCCCTCGAGGATGGCCGGCCCCCGATTCAGCTGCAGGGTGTTTCGCACGGTCTGGTAAGGAAACGCGAACTGCTTCGTGTATCGGTACCAGTTATAGTCGAGCGGGTTCATCATCATTTTGAAACGATAGTTGTCCTCCCCCGCCATATCGGTTTCGATAATGTCCACGAGCCCGTCGTTGTTGATATCGCCCGCATCATTGCCCATGGCATTGAGGCTGCCTTTCCGGAAATATTCCTGTACCCGGTTGGAGAAAGTGCCGTTGCGGTTATTCACATAGAGGATATCGCCGCTCAGGTAATCATTGCTCACGAGGATATCCTTCCATCCGTCCTGATTGATGTCCAGGATCTGCACGCCGAGGCCATATCCCTCCCAGGTAATGCCTGCCTGTTTAGACACGTCCGTATATACCGGGTGCATCAGGTTGCCGCTCCAGTCATTGCGGAAAAGCTTGTCTGTATTGGAAGCACTGCCGTCTGACCGGATAGGCCTGAAGGTATTGGGCTTTTCCTGGTTAAGGTCGTTTACGAGCAGGTACAGGTCAAGGTCGCCATCGCCGTCATAGTCGAAAAATGCGGCCATATGCGTGCTGCTGGTATCATCGATTCCGTACTCCCCGGCCATCTCCTGAAAACGGGGAATGCCTGTTGCCCGGTCCACGCCCTGGTTAACGTACAGCAGGTTTCGGCGAAGCTCAGGGTCCTGCCAGGTGCCGGCACAGACATAGATATCCTGGAGACCGTCGTTGTTGATATCCACCACCGCCACACCCCGGCTCCATCGCTTGCGGCCATCCACGCCGGCTTCCCGTGTCACTTCGCGGAATTTCATATTGCCCTCATTCAGGTAGAGGGCATTGGGGCCCAGGCTGGCGGTGAAATAGATATCGGGGCGATCGTCATTGTTGAAATCGCCAATACCCACCCCACCCCCGTTATAGAGGTACTCGTAGTTGAGCATGTTGATGTTCTGGTCTTCCCTGATTTCATTGGAAAAACGGATACCGCTGGCGTCGGTTTTCACTTCCCGGAAGAGGGGCTTATCGCCAGAAGCACAGGAAAATAAGAGGATGGATGCAACCGCAGACAGTAAGAATAGGCGCATGGGCTGTGGATATCCGTAAAGATATGAATAGTTTTTCCCCATTGTTTCCAGTCGGGCACCGGCCCTGAAGCACGCGCATACAAATTCCCTATTTTAGAGGCAAAGCAATCCCATGGAGCGTCTACGTCGTATTTCCTACAGCTGGGCAGTAGCCTGTGTGCTGGTCATCGCAGGATGCCTGTTACCCGAAGAAAAAAAACAGCAAGCGGACACGGCATTCGCTCCTTCATTCAAACTGGTTTCATCAGACACGTTCTACTTCAAGTCGTTTGTGGACTGTAATATGGCGGAAGCGTGGATTGGCGATACATTCCGCATTTTCCCCGGCAAGTACGGCGAAGACCCGCTCTGGGGTTATGATGAAAACCTGAAATTTGCCGACGGGAAACATGCCGATGAGGCCTTCCTGACGCCTTTTGAAAATTTCAGGAAGCCTTTCATTCCCAAAAACGCCAAGCCCGGTACCCCCGGCCTGCACGGTGCCGTCTGGTTCGAAACGGTGTACCAGCTCCCATCCGATCCCAGCGGGAAGACACTCTACGCCCTGTATCATAACGAGAACTATCCCTCCACCCTCCCGTATGATTCGGTTACGGGTGAAGGTTATATCGACAAAAACTGGCCGCAGGGATTGCAGGGCCCCAGTTCGCCTGCCGCGGTACCGAGGATCGGCATCATGAAATCCGTCAATGGCGGACATAGCTGGGAAGACAAAGGCATCGTCCTGCAGGACCTTATGCCCCGCATGATCCTGAAACCCTACAATACGTCCAACACTTTCCCGGGTGGCGTGGGCGATCCCTGCGCGGTGGCCAGTGGCGAGTACCTCTACATTTTTTATGGCGAATATGGTTACCCCGCCGTCTATGATTCGCTGACTTATGACCGTCAGACGGAGTGGACAGGCCAGTGCATCAGCGTGGCAAGGATACCGCTTGCCGATCTGGACAATCCGTCCGCAAAGGTCAGGCGATGGGATGGCAAGGATTTCACCATACCCCACGACGGTATCGGGAAGCCCATAACCTCATTGCAGATACCCCTGGAAAATGGCGGGGGGCCGGCTTCTTCGCCTACCGGCGGTTTTCATTGGGGCCCCTCCGTGAGCTGGAATACATACCTCGAATGCTGGGTGATGTTGATGGGAAAGGTTACGGGACCTTCATGGGCAGGCAGCAGCGTTTACATTTCTTTCAATAAAAACAAGGACTTTGGAACGGCCATGGCATCGCAGGAATGGACCAAACCACAGTTGTTGTTTGAACGGCCCGGTTACTTCCTTTGGTATCCTTCCCTGCAGCCAACGAATAACGAGGAAGACATCAAAAATAAAAACACATGCCTTCGCCTCGGCAAACGCGCCCGGTTGTTTATCAAGAACATCAGGCCGGAGAGAAGCGACTATATGTCATACCATATCGTTGAGTTCAGTAAATAACGCTGGTTCATACCGCCTGGAGGGAAAATAGATTTGTCGAATCCCCGTTAATGAGAATGGGACTTTCACAAAACATTGTGTACGGAAACCGGAACTGTTTTGTAAATTATTGAACAAAGAAGTTACGTGTATGAAAACCCTTTCCCAGACCTGGTTTGCAGAAGGTTATATCGACTTCGAGCTGAAAAAGTACACCCTGCTCGCGTACCTGCAGGAAATCCATCGTCATTTCGACCAGACAAAGTTGTATCCACAACTGGCGGACCTGATCTTTCACTTCAACAACCTCCGTTCCTTCCGGCATAACAAGGAGTTCCTCCAGCAGCAGTTCCCCAAGAAATTCACCCAGGTGGACATCCAGCGGCTGGAGATGCTGTACCAGCAGATCATTGACGACGATGGGATGATGAAAGAACTCGAAGAGATCATTCACTATGCGATGGACCGCATGGGCGTAGCCATCCAGGACGGCACCGAGATCTACGAATTTGTAGAGAACAAGCTGACTATTTTTCCGGTCGGGCTGATTCCCCTGGAGAACCGGGAGGGGTATTTTTTCCTGGCAGACGGCAAGGCCAGGTCCACGCTTGTCTTCCACTACCGCCTGAGCATATTCGAAAAACACGACGAAAAATATCGCACGATCCGGACGGAATTCGTGTCTGACTGGACGCGGAATTTCATCAACACTTACGAGCACATCAAAACAGAGCTGATCCGCGGCAAGAAAGACCTCCCGAATCCGGCCGTATACGGTATCGAAACTGACCTCACCGTTCCGCTGGAAGAAACCCTCCTTCCGATCGCCAAGCGATGCCTGGTGAAGTATATATCGCAGAAGGCAGCGTGATAGAAGTTAGATTTTAGATCTAAGAAGTTAGAAGTACGCACCTTTACTTCTAACTTCTTAGATCTGAAATCGTACTTCTACAAACCCCAACTCCTTCCTTTCTCTGTTGCAGGCACGCCGTCCGTGAGCCATGGGGCTGGTTTCTCGCCCTTGAGCAGCCAGTCGAAGAATTGCTGCTCACGAACCTGGATATCCTTCCTGTTTCTCCGCTCCACGAGGTTATGCGCTTCGCCGTTGTAATTCAGCATCCAGACTTTCTTATCCAGCCGGCGCATGGCCGTGAACATTTCGATACCCTGGTACCAGGGTACGGCACCGTCTGCATCATTGGCCATGATCACCAGTGGCGTAGTCACATTCTTCAAATGGAACAGGGGCGAATTTTCAATATAAAGGTTGGGCTTTTCCCAAAGGGTGGCGCCGATCCGGCTCTGGCTGTGCTCATACTGGAACTGGCGGTTTAGCCCAGTCTCCCACCGAATGCCTCCGTATGCGCTGGTCATATTGGCCACGGGTGCGCCGGCCCAGGCGGCTTTGAACAGTTTGGTACGGGTGATGATATGAGATACCTGGTACCCACCCCAACTCTGACCCTGGATCCCCATACGCGTGCTGTCTACCCAACCTTTCTTCACCAGGGCCCTGGCGCCACTGACCACGTAGTCATAAGCGGCCTTCCCCGGGTATCCCCTGGTGTATACGATATCCGGCGCCAGGACGATATAGCCCCGGCTGACGAAAAATGGTATGTTCAGCCTGCTTGGGGTTGGCGCGGGCGGAAGGTAATTATGCAACCCGTCAGAGAGCCGCTCATAGAAGTATGCGATCATCGGGTATTTCTTATCCGGGCTGAAATCTTCCGGCAGGTATACGATACCGGTAGCTTCCTTCCCGTTATAGGCTTTCCAGGTGAAGAGCTCGGCCCTGCCCCAGTTGTAGCTGGCCTGTTGCGGGTTGATGTCGCTCAGTTTCAGCCCCTGCCTGAGATCGCCACTTGCATACACGTCGGCCGGATCCTGGTAGGTCTCACGTGTGTAAAGGTACATGGCCGTGTCCCTGGCTTTGAGCGGCATACCCAGGGCATAGTTGCCACCCTGTAAGGAAACCGGCACGCAGCATGCATCGCCCTTCAGCAAGGCATACCCGGCAGCCTTCGTTTTTTCATGGAAACTGCGCAGGAGCAGTTCCTGTCCTGGTTTGATGGCCCTCGCCTCCGGGTCCGTCTGGATATACCGGTACACGGTTTTCGTCTTGCGGCCATGTCCCCCTGTCAGGTTTACAGGTGCTTTCCGGGCCTGGGGGTCCAGTTGCCAGATATCGTACCGGTCATACACCATCAACGCCTCATCATTCTCCAACCATCGCATCGCACCATGTGGCGATGGAAAGTCCGGCATATCAAAATCCTCATCATACAATGGAAGCTTTATGGCGTCTGACACCTGGAAGGTTTTACCGTTGGCCCAGCTGCGGTAATGCCTGGCTTTGAGATCGTACCAGTAAATGTAGTTGCCGCCGGGCGAGGGCATGGCATTACCGGCAAGGTCTTTAACCACCAGTGTTTTCGCCCCTGATTGCAGGTCAATCGCGTATATGTCTTTCAGGGTCCGTCCCTCCCATTGAGCCTGCCTGCGCTTCCCAACGTCTGATATGCCTACGGCCATATCGCCATTGCCTTCATTTGCAATCATCACCTGTGGCACCTCAAGATCGCCCAATTGTACCAGCTTCCCTTCCCCGATATGGTATACCGCATCATAACTGCGTTTCAGTTCCCTTTCGAGGTTGCGAAGCTGCTGCGGCTGCAGGTAGTCGTCGTTATAATGCCAGACATCCACTTTCACCAGGTCGATTTCCAAGAGGCTTGTATCCTTTGGAGCACGGATGGGGGTCGTTCCGAAGAAAATCCGCCGTCCGTTTTTACTGAAACCAAGGTTCCCATTTTCGCTGACGGTCCAGTTCAATCTCATACCGGTCATCGTACGATCTGCGATCATGCGAGCGCTGTCCGTACCATTCTGCCAATGCCAGAGTTTGTAGAATTTCTGCAATGATTTTGCGCTGCTGTCTCTTTCAGCTATGAAGGCAAGCTGCGATGAGGCCTCATCGATGGCGTAGTTCCGGAAATCATTGCCACCCCTGCTCACCGTATCCGCGTGGCCTTCCAGCGTACGAAATACAGACACCGTAGCCAGGCTCTTCTTATCAGCTTTATGGGGGGTTCCCTCGATCACCAGCCATTTCCCATTCCGGCTCCAGGTGAATTCACTCACGTAGGCATAGCGGTACTCTTCGCTGGTCACCAGGTTACGTACAACGAGCTCCGTGCCTTCAGGAGCGGCACCATTCGCGGGTTCGTCGCCCTCGGCATCGAGGGTGGCGGGGAGATTTGGGACATCATCGCTCGTTTCGTCCAGGGAACCGGCATCCTGCACGGGCTCATCGCCCCAGGCGTCCATAGTCGCGGGCATATCGGAGATATCTTCTTTCACGCTCAGTTTCTGCTTCCTCTTTTTATCGGGCTTCTGCTCCACCACGGGAGGGATCACCATTTTGACCGTGTCGGTTTTTTTCTGGAGGGTATCCATCTTTTTCCTGGTAGTGTCCGGGATGGGCTTCTCGAGATGGTAAGCCACCCAGGCTTCGCCTTTTTCCGGTACTTTATACGCTTTCACGCGGGCTGTCTTGTGTACCGTCCATGTTTGCAGGTCTACGATCGCCAGTGAATCCCTGGGCATTTCCTCCGGCTTTTTCTTTTTGATACGTGCCTGGCGGGTGTCGGCATAGGGCGGCCTTATGCGGAAGATCACGTAGCGACTGTCATTTGAAATGCTGATGTTGTACCCGCGCGGATACCACTTGCTGGCGCCTGTTTT
>JALOMP010000074.1 GCA_025455365.1 Chitinophagaceae bacterium
CCGGGGCCAGCAGTTAAGCTGGGACATCTGCATTGATGGCAGGAAACAGCTGTCCGGAACAGAAGGCAAAAATGCCGACACCCTGAAACTCTCGGTTTCGGATTCAGCGTCACGGAAGGACCTGGAAATCAGGGTCAGGGAAAAGCCTTCCAACGTGGAATGGACCTACACCCTGCATATTTCCGATAGCGCCGGCCATACCCTGTCCGAACATCAAATCGGCGGGAAAAAAGATCTGTACCGGTTATCCATAACAGAAATCATAGCGTTCTTACCGAAACACAGTTTTTTACGCCTTCACCTTGACCAGCACCCAGCCAACCCGGAGATATCGATACGCAGCAAACGAACCCTGCTGGCCATTATACAACTGAAGCCATAGGCATGGGGCGTCATATTACATACCTGCTCAATCCGATTGCAGGAACCCATGGACTCCGCTCTTTACAGCCATTGATTGACAAACTTACCCGCGACAGGGGTATCGACTTTAATATCCGTTCCACGGAACCACAGGGCCGATACACGGAACTGGAATCGGAAATTATAGCCGGCAACGTAACCGATGTAGTGGTAGCCGGCGGAGACGGTACCATCAGCGCCGTCACATCAGCGCTGCGCCATACCGGTGTACGTTTTGGTATCATACCCCGCGGCAGTGGTAACGGACTGGCATATGCGGCAGGCATCCCCAGGGACCCGGTAATGGCCCTCGATATCATTTTTTCCGGTAAGTCCGCCGCCGTGGACGGATTTATGATCAATAACCGTTTTTCCTGCATGCTCAGCGGCATTGGCTTTGACGCGCGTGTGGCGCATGCTTTCGCACGGGAGCAGAAAAGGGGATTGCTGACATACGCGAAAGTGTCCGCGCGTAATTTTTTCAGCGCAGAACCGTATCCATTCACCATCACAGGGGCATCCGGCAGCATACACACGGACGCATTTTTCATCAGCCTTGCGAATGCAAACCAGTTCGGCAACCAGTTCACCATCGCACCCAAAGCCCGGCTGAATGACGGGCTGATTGACGTGGTGGTGGTTCAGCGCATGAACAAACTGCAACTGTTGATTGCCGTATTGCACCAGCTGCGGTATGGTGATATCCGTGAAGACATATTTCGTAAAAAAAGCATTCTGTATTTCCAGGCGGAAGAACTGGTGATTGAAAACCCGTCCAAAGCGCCCCTGCATATAGACGGGGATCCGGCCGGAACGAGCGAGAGATTTGACATTCACGTGGTCAGGGAAGCCTTCCGTTTACTTCAACCCTGAATTCCTGTTTAGTAAGGCGAGCTTTAAAAACCGGGCGTCGTTGTCCGGGGCAAAGAGGGATTCGCGGATGTCCTTTTTTTCCAGGTTAGTCAGGTGAAAGTTAAGCGCCGCACCCCGGGTGATATCCACCGGCACATAGGAGAAACTTATCTTCTCAAAAGGGAACTCAAAACGCTCGTTGCTCATACTGACCATTTCCTCGTGATAATAGTCCTGGATTTTCATCCAATTCATTTGAATGACGGTAAGGGGTTTGGTAAAGAGGGCATTAAGGCCTTCCACACGGGTGCTTTCCCAATCTCCGGCTTTCCTGTCCCGCACTTGCACGAGTACCACCCCGGCGGTGTTTTCCGCCAGCCATCTATTGAAAACCTGCAGGAAGCGAAGGGCTGTTTCCTGCCCATAGTTGTCCCGGATGCCGGCATCCATAACATCCACCACGGGCTTGGAGGGAAGCCAGACATTGGGAAGCACGTAGGGAAACGTGGCATTGATCCGCAGGGCGGAAAGCAGCCGGATGTTCAGGGGGTCCTGGTTCTTAAAAAACGCGCAGAAGTCCACTGCATCGGGTTCACCCACCACGCCGCTGGAACTGTCCGGCCAGTTGCGCATCATGAAACTGATGGGCTGCGTGGACATCAGCATTTTCCGTCCGTCCGATGATACGGTTGAACCGAACAGCATCAGCGGAATCTTTGCAGCCTGTTCATCTGCCGCATAATCCCCCAGCGAATGGTCCATGATGCCCGCCGTATTTTCATTCAACTGTTGTTCAAAAGCATATGCCCGGTCCTTGATATACGTATAGGGTCCAACCTGCATCCGCTGCGCAGGCGCGAAAATATCACGGGTAACCATAGACGAAAAAAGGGGATTGAGCAGGTCCCCGGAAATCGATTCTACAAGCCGCGGATCCGACATATTTACGCGCTTACCGGCTTCCTTTTCACGTACGAGTTCACGGTAATACGCGGCACCGAGCATCCCCCCCGAAGCACCGGTTATGAGAAAGGTTTTTCGCATGAGATTCCCGCCCAGGATGCTGTCTGCCCTCTTCAGCACGTGGAAGGTAAAAGTGGCCGAGCGCGTACCGCCGCCGCTGACGCTCACCAGGTACATCACAGGCCTGGGTGTTCCCTGCCTGGCTTTCCAGTTCTCGAGTATTCGAATCATTCCCTGCCGGTCGGCCTCCATCTTCGCGGGCGTGCATAAATTCAGGATGCTGTCTCGCTGGTAATGTGGTCGTTCAGATATATTGGAATAGTTAAGGCCATATGCTTTGTTTCTCGGATCGATCCAGTCCCAGCGTACCATCAGGTCAAATGCCAGCAGGATGAGCAGGAGCACGGGAAAAGACCAGTTCCGGAGCCAATACACAAGCGCCCCGGACCCCGCGATGAACACGGAAAACAGCAGCAGGATACCAGCGGCAGCCGGGAGCCTGAATACGGCAACGTCCTGGAAAAGCCCGATCATCGCCAAAAACAAAAAAGCTATGATGATGGAAATCACCGCTGAAAAATGATGCCGCTTGAAAATTGTTTCAATGAATTCGCGGGAGTAGTGGGCGATTTCCCTTGGCCTTTTCCACTTGAACCTTGTATTCAGGAACAGGTCCACCTGTATCAACCCTGTTTCATGATGATGCTGTCCGCCCAAACCGTATTGACCGTGAAAACGATGTGGCTCCTGGATCACGGGCTCCATTTTCCGCATCATGGTTTTTTCAGCCCCAAAGAAATATACCAGGGAGATCGTGGTAATGAGGATGAGGCCGGAAAGGAATCCGTTCACCAGGAAAAATATTTCCGTGGCAGACATCAGTTCACGACTGGAATCATACTCGATCGCCCGGAAGCAGTAGAAGACCAGGAACAGGATGGGAATGACGGAATTATTGATATAGTATTTCAGGAAGGGCTTGGACGTGGTAGCGAGGAACTTGAACTGTTTGCTGTGCAGGATAAATGTGGTGATATGCCAGCTCATCATGAATATCCCGGTGGCGATGCCTGTAAAAATCGCACTGACCGTATTGACCTTACCCAGGTATTCCGGCGCCAGGAAAAGAGAATCCGCCCCGAAATTGCTCATGAATCCGCCGTTGATGGCGCTGACCAGGATCAGCCAGAAAATAAGCAATACCTGGTACTTACGCAGGTGCAGCAACACCAGTTGTACCGGGAAGGAACGATAAAACCCTTTGAGAAAATCCTTGATGGTCATGCAGGGGAAGCTACAGATACTATAACGCAGACAAGGTAATTATAATATCCGCTGCCGGACCGCTCATGGAATGCTTTAACATTCAGGCTGAGGGCTGTCTGCCTATTCGCCGCGCTTTGCCGAAAGAAGGTAGAGATTCAATATGACCGATACCAGCAACAGCATAGCAACGAACTGATGCGCAACGCCCCACCAAAGCAGATCGCGACTGTTACCAGCATGCAGGACGGTGAATATTCCCAGGATCAATTGCAGAAGCACCATGACGGGAGGCAGGATTCGAAAACGCCTGAAAATCCCGTTTGACTGAACCCTGCTGGATATGACATACCATGCTAAAACAGCCATCACCAGCAGGTATGCAAGGGCCCGGTGGATGAATTGAACTGTTATGGGGTTATCCGTTAACAGGAAACCGCCTTTTGCTTCCCCGATGCCGGCCGGCCACCATTGCTGGTTCATGGAAGGCCAGGTGGGTGCGAAACTACCCGCTTTAAGACCTGCCATGAATGCACCGTAAACCAGTTGCAGGATCAGCAATCCCAGGACATACCAGGTGAAACGCCGAAGCGATGGAAACTGAACAGACTCGGCGGGACTTAGCTTTAACTGCAGGGCGAACCACAAGACATAACACAACAACCCCAACGCAGCCATGAAATGAATGGCCAGGCGAATATGACTCACATATAGTTTATCCTCGCCCAGGCCACTTTGAACCATGATCCATCCAAGTGCACCCTGGAGGGCTCCCAGCAGGAACAGGATGATCATCGGGATCATCATTTGCCGGTTGATTTTCTTCGTCCAGGCAAAATAGACAAAGGGAAACAGGAAGACCAGGCCCATGAATCGCGCCCATACCCGGTGAAACCATTCCCAGAAATAAATGAATTTGAAATCGTCCAGGGTAAAGTCGAAATTGAGGTGTTTGAACTGGCCAATTTCCCTGTACTTGGCGAACGCCGCTTCCCAATCGGCCTGGTTCATCGGTGGAATCGTACCAAGGATAGGCTTCCACTCTGTAATCGATAGACCTGAGCCCGTCAATCGGGTGATACCCCCCAGCAATACCTGGATCATGATCATCCCAACGCCTAGCAGGAGCCAGTTAGCCACCTGCTGCCGCCCTGTTCCGTCCGTACTTTTTTGCATGCCCCTAAAGGTATGCCAGCCACCTTGCATGCGTGGGTTTTGATGAAATTTTATCCCAACTTTAGGGCCCATGTTGAAACCATTTTACCTGGACGGCAACCTTGAAGCAGGATGTGATGAAGCAGGGCGGGGTTGCCTTGCGGGGCCGGTTTTTGCGGCAACGGTCATCCTGCCCGTGGATTTCCATCACCCCCTTCTAAACGATTCAAAACAACTGAGGGAAAAAGACAGGGAACTGTTGCGGGTGGTTCTTGAAAGGGAGGCCCTTGATTTCGCGGTTGCCCGGGTGGATGCCCCGGAAATTGACCGGATCAATATCCTCAGGGCTTCATTTAAAGCCATGCACCTGGCACTCGGGCAATTAACGAAAACACCCAGGCTGATTCTCGTGGATGGTAACCGCTTTATTCCTTACCGGGAAATCCCGTACCAGACGGTTGTACAGGGCGATGGCATCTATGCTTCCATTGCCGCGGCCAGCATTCTGGCCAAAACTTACCGTGATGCGTGGATGCTTGAACTGGATGCTGCATTTCCACATTACCGGTGGAAAGAAAATAAGGGATATCCTACGGCAGCGCATCGCGAAGCGATCATGGCGCATGGCCTGAGCCCCTGCCACCGGCGCAGTTTTCAATGTCTCCCGGAACCGCCGTCACCCACACAATAGCATAATTTTTATGCAGCCTCCTTAAACGTAGAGACCTTAAACTGGTCGAATATATGGAAATGCCGTACCCTTTGGGGTTTTGCGTAGCCCGGACCCCGGTCCGGGTTTTTTATGCCCCCTGGAATATCCCCAGGCCCTGCCTGAGTATGACAGGCTCTTCACGCGTCATATCCACGATCGTGGAATAAATCATCCCGCCGGTGCCGCCATCAATCATGATATCCACCTGTTTGCCGAAGCGTTCGTAAATCCAGTCAGGATCCGTAAACTCCTCCACCATCTCGCCCGGCAACGATGAACTCAGGATCGGATGCCCGAGTTTTTCGATGATGGCCCTGGCTATAGGGTGATCAGGTACCCGCAGCCCGATGGTGTTCTTTTTGCTTTTCAGAATCTTGGGCACTTCCTTACTGGCCGGAAGGATAAATGTAAACGGACCTGGAATATGACTGCGCAGCATCCGGTATAACGGCGTTGAAATGCTTCGGGTGTATTTGCTGAGATCGCTTAAATCCGCACATACAAAGGAGAGCTGTGCTTTCTGCGGATCCACGTGCTTGATGCGGCATATCCGCTCAACCGCCTTGTGCTGGAAAATATCGCAGCCCAGTCCGTATACCGTATCCGTGGGATAAATGATGATTCCGCCGTCTGTCAGGCATTCGGCCACCGTATTGACCTGTCTTTGCTGCGGGTGCTCGGGATGAATATGCAGCCTCATGAATTAAAAGTACATCATCGGCATGCACATCGCATCAGAATAAAAAAATCCCGGACAAAATAAACAAAGCTGTTATCTGATAATCAGTGGTTTATTTTACAGAGACGCAGATTCTTCCATGCTGGAAGATTTTTTTCTTGCAAACCCTTTGAAATTACGGGTTCGGGTATTACTTTTACGCCTACCCAATACAGGCTACCAATTGCCTGACAACCCTGGAAACCATCCAATCCTCCTCTGTCCAATTTTCCTGATTTTTTTAATCCAAACGTTCAATTTTTTTAACCGTATATCACAGATACAGCCATCTTCTTGAGGTGCTGAATCCTGCTGAACCACTGAACACCCGTACCAGGTTGGTGATTCAAAAAGAACTTGTGTTAGCACTGTAGCGCGGGGTCAACTCTTTCTTTTTGTGGTTTCAGAGGTAAGCACATGCCGGCGATTTCCATCGCTGGCTTTTTTTTTAAAAAAAAATCCCGGCAGATAGCCGGGATAATATGTTGGATGCGGGCCGGACTATTGAATGGTCCACACCTCGTTGCCACGAAGTAATTTGTCCAGGTCACCGGCGCCCCGCTTAGCCACGATTTCGTCAATCTGTCCTTTCATCAGTTCTTCATAGCAGGGCCTGTCGGTTTCATAGAAAACGCCGAATGGCCGGGGCAGGTGTCCTTCAATCTTCGGATCGTCGAACATGCGTACCAGGATCTGCGCTTTGTAGAAATCTGTATCGTCGTGAACCCAGCAATCATCGGCATTGTATGCTTCACCCAGTTGTACCACAACAGGGCGGAAACCGTCGAGGCGAATTCCTTTGTCGCGATTCGCTCCAAAGACCAGGGGTTTGCCCTGCTCCAGGAAAAGGGTTTCATCAGGCTTCGACGACTTCTCTGTAAATATTTCAAAAGCCCCGTCGTTGAAAATATTGCAGTTCTGGTAGATCTCCAGGAAAGAAGCTCCTTTATGGCGATAGCTGCGCTGCAGCATCTCCTGCAGGTGTTTAGGATCCCTGTCCATACTGCGGGCGATGAATGTGGCATCGGCGCCCATGGCAAGCGCAAGGGGATTGAACGGATGGTCAATGCTGCCAAATGGCGAAGACTTGGTTATTTTATGCTCTTCAGACGTAGGCGAGTACTGGCCCTTGGTCAGACCGTAAATCTGGTTGTTGAAAAGCATGATATTGACGTCAAGATTCCGGCGCAGCAGGTGGATGGTATGATTGCCGCCGATGCTCAGGCCGTCGCCATCACCCGTTACAATCCACACGCTCAATTCCGGCCGGCTGGCTTTCAGCCCACTGGCGATGGCGGTGGCCCTTCCGTGGATGGAATGCATGCCATATGTTTCCATATAGTATGGAAAACGGCTGGAACATCCAATCCCCGAAATAATCACAATATTCTCCCTGGGAATACCAAGGGTGGGCATGATTTTCTGTACCTGTGCAAGGATGGAATAGTCACCGCAACCGGGGCACCAGCGTACTTCCTGGTCTGTCTGGAAATCCTTGGCGGTAAGGGGCGTAGCGATCGTTGTGTCACTCATGGTATCGGCCTGATAGGGTTCAAACAAATGTACGAAATCCGGTTTGAAATGCGAGCGGTGTATGGATCAAGCGCGGGGTTTGGCCAGGGGTCGTCAGGACCGGCTTTCCTGCAGGGCCTCCCAGTATTCAGCCGCCCGCCGGGTATGCGGAATCACGATGGTGCCGCCCACAATATTGGCAACCGCGAAAATCTCGTACATCTGGCTGGTGTCAATGCCCAGTTCCGCGCATTTGCCCAGGTGGTATTTGATACAGTCGTCACAGCGGAGGACCATGCTGGCTACAAGGCCGAGCATCTCCTTGGTCTTCCTGTCCAGCGCCCCGTCTTCATATGTGTTTGTGTCCAGGTTCCACAGGCGTTTCATCACCAGGTTGTTCTTGGAAAGGATCAGTTCGTTCATCCGTTCCCGGTAGTCGTTGAATTCCTCAATGGGTGTACTCATGTGTTTGTTTTTACCCCGCGGTGCCTGTCAGCCGGGCGGCAGGTCTTTTCCCGCGGAATCCTGTAAATTTAGGAAGAACCATCGTTCACCCCTCAAACCAGCCATATGCGATCAACAATCTTCCTGGGCTGCTGCCTCATGTTCTTCTGCAGTGCCGCCCAACAGCCGTTTTCGGGCATCGACGTGCACATGGGAAATATATACCGGCTCTCTCCCGCCAAAAGCCGCAGCATCAGCCCTGAAAACTTTACCGGGGAAAAAGGGAAGGGCGGCATGGCCACCACCGGAACGGGGAGCAACGCTTCCCGTGAACTTGGACAGGGCTGGAAAGTCAGCCCCAGCGTTAAAATCAAAGCAGGCAGCACTTTCACCCTGGCGGATATAGCCGGCCCCGGTTCCATCCAGCATATCTGGATGACCCCCACGGGGAACTGGCGGTATTCCATCCTGCGGATTTACTGGGATGATGAAACGGAACCGTCCGTTGAATGCCCGGTGGGCGATTTCTTCGGTATGGGATGGGGACAGTATGCCAAGCTCACTTCGCTGGCCGTCAACGTCAACCCAGGCAGTGCGTTCAACTGCTACTGGCCGATGCCCTTCAGGAAAAAATGCCGCATCACCATGGAGAACATCGCGGATGCGGACATGATTCTGTACTACCAGGTAGACTATATCCTCACCCAGGTGGAAAATGACGCGGCCTATTTCCACGCTCAGTTCAGGAGGGTGAACCCTCTTCCATACAAACAGGACTATGTGCTGACGGAGGGGATCAAAGGACGCGGTCACTATGTGGGTACCTATATCGCCTGGGGCGTGCACAACAACGGCTGGTGGGGCGAGGGGGAAATCAAGTTTTTCATGGACGGCGACCAGCAATTTCCCACGATCTGTGGGACCGGAACCGAGGACTATTTCTGCGGTTCCTACAATTTCGATACCCGGCGGAAAAACGAAGCCGGCGTAGAGATTCATGAATACACCCCATTCCTCACCCCCTATGCGGGGTTGCACCAGGTGATCAGGGGCGATGGCCTGTATAATGTCATGCAGCGCTTCGGACTCTACCGCTGGCATATCAATGATCCCATAAGGTTTGAGAAAGACCTGAAGGTTACCATCCAGGCCCTGGGATGGAAAAATAATGGTACTTACCTCGTACTCCAGGACGATATCGCCAGTGTGGTGTTCTGGTACCAGTCTGAACCGCACGCACCTTTTCCGAAATTGCCGTCCAGGGAAAAACTGGAAGTCAACTGATCAAAAAATGAAAAAGGACCTCACAGGGAGGTCCTTTTTTCAAGCTTGTGTGCCGAAGTGCTTACCAGCGGTTTCCACCACCACCGGAGAAAGAACGACGCTGTCCACCGCCGCCGCTGCCAGACCTTTCTTCACGAGGCTTGGCTTCGCTAACTTTGATGGCGCGGCCTTCTACCGTAGCACCATCCAGTTCCTGGATAGCTTTCTGGGCGGCTGCATTGTCGGGCATTTCCACGAAACCGAAACCACGGCTGCGGTTGGTGAATTTGTCCATAATTACTTTGGCAGAAGATACTTCACCGTACTCGGCGAAAAATTCCCTTAAGTCTTCATCCTGTACGTTGAAGCTTAAATTCGATACATAAATGTTCATGTCTAAAAAAATGAAATTTTAAAAATCTTGAGACAAACACAGGCGTAACGAAGACTAACTGATTAGCAGGACTTGCTTAGCGGAAAAATCGTTCACTTACTGATTTCTGTACTTAACTCAAATTGACCATGCAAAGGTAGTACAATATCCCCGGATATCCGAAAAGGCGGGTAAATAATTTGTTATTTCGCGAAAATGCCCGTCAGGAGCGGCCTGCGGCGTCTTATTGAAGATTCGGGCGACATGGAAGTTGTGGCCGAAGCTGCCGACGGCCGGGAGGCCATTGAGCAGGTTCATAAAATATTACCGGATGTCGCGGTCATTGATATCTCCATGCCCGGACTGGACGGTCTCGAAGTTATCAGCCAACTTCGCCATTACTATCCCAACCTGCCAATTCTTATCCTGACCATGCACGAAGAGGAACAATATGTCGTGCGCTCCATTGCCGCCGGCGCCAACGGCTATATTACCAAACGGTCCGCCCCCGAACAGCTCGTTAAAGCCATCCGCAAAGTCTCTGAAGGCGGGCGCTTCCTCTGCGACACTGCCGCCGAATCCCTGGCCCAGCACCTGGCCGGCGGCGCCCG
>JALOMP010000075.1 GCA_025455365.1 Chitinophagaceae bacterium
TATATTGTTCCAGGTAAGGGTTACCAGCTGGGACGCGGCATTGGTTGGAACCAGCGCGGAGACACCTTCAGAAGGATCGAAAACGCCATTGAAGTTATAATCGAGCCAGGCCACTAGATTGGCGTTGCCACCGGTATTGTTCAGCACATTAATGTTTATGGAGTAGGTAAGTACGCCCAGGTAGTTCAGCAAAGGCGGTGCGGCGCCCAGTCCGTCTTCGTCCGCGCCATCGCCGTCGGCCAGGGCCGAGTTCTGCCCCAGCCATTCAATATCCGGTGTTCCACCCAGTTGTAAGTTTGCCAGGGTTTCATGCACCGCCGGCGCCAGGGGATTTGGATCGTACGAAGCAGGTGCGTCTCCGAAATCCATCAGGGGCCTGTATGCTTCCGCGGCATCGCCGAGGGAGGGTTGGGCGGGAGTGAACATTGGAACCGAAAAAAGATTGGTAGTGGCGCCAATGGTACCCAGCGTTTTGTTATAGCGCGCGATGTAAGGGTTGATCGGGGAACCGGTACCCGTTGCGAGCGCGTAGACCTGGTATACATTTTCCTGCCAGTCCACTGCGTTTTGCCCTGGCGTGTAGGTAGGTGTGGTATTGTTGAACGTGACCCCTGTCAGCATATTATATTCGTACACATCCAGTTGTGCGCTGCCCGTGCTTCCGGCCCCGTCAAAATCATACAGCATTCCGTTGCTGATAACAAAGTCGGCCCAGTCGTGCGCCAAGGTACCGCCGCCATTGTCAGCGGGTGTGGCGAAGACCTGGCTGGCCCTGTAGGGTACGTTGGCACCATTAAAATCAACCCGCCAGATCGTGGCTTCCCTGTTGGTATTTCGGGAACCATTGGATGTTTCAATGCCCAGGTACAGGGATCCATTATAAAATGCTGCGGCACCGGATTCTACCCCGGCGTATGAAGTTGTAGGGATTCCAATCGTATTGATGTCCGCCAACACCGTACTGATCGTACCGGTATTGAAATCATATTTTCGCAGCATCCTGTTGGCCGATGGAGTGCCGGTGAGGCTGAAAACATAGTAAAGTACACGGTTGTAGGGGTCATAGGCCATGGAGTTCACAAACCACCGGTTGGTAGCAGTTAGTGCACCCACGCTGTATGGGTCGGTAAAAAGGAGTTTGGTACGACCTGTTGCGGGATCAACGGCATACACGCTTTTGTCAAATGAGTGCAAAACATACCCGGGCTGCCCGGTGAAGGGCCGTGAAACCTGGTAATAGTTGTTTGGAAATGTACCGGCTGAACAGGCCAGGATATCGGAGATCCAAAATTCACCGGTTTCACCGCCCCCGGTGGCTGTATTGGTAATATTGATCGTGACGGTCCTCACAGGGCCTGCAACGGTGATATCCACATTGCCTGCGGTGGAAACGTTGGATAATGCAGAAGCGGCTGTAGCATCTACCCTGGCATTGGGTGTATTGTTGTTTGATATGGTTAACACCGTTCCGGCGAAAGTGGCCATGGTCACGTTCTGCTGTACATTCGCCGCGTTCCTCGCATCCAGCTGGACCCGCTGACCGCGGTCAATATCATACATGGAGAAACGCAGGTTCGACACTTCGTTTTCGAATGTCAGGGTAACAGTGCCGTTTCCTATGAATTCAATATCCGCATCGACAGCAGCCCCATTCTGATTCCCAAATGTTCCTGCCTCCCCGGTATGGGTGACATTTTCGCCAAGGCTGTTGGCATCCGCATAGTTATGCGCAATGGTAAGCCGCTGCGTTCCAAAGGCAAAATTCTGTGTCCTGGACCAGGTGTTATTGGGGAGGTAGCCATTGGCGGATGTGTAAAATCCGGTGTAGGTAAAAAAGTCCAGGTAGTCCCAGTTCAGGATAGCCTGCTGGGTGCCCGGTCCGCATTGCGCCTGGACCTGCCTGGTACATAGCGAGAGGACAATAAAGGCCAGCAAACCGAAGCGCCTGATTTTTCAATCAGCATGTAGAGGTTCTTCATACGAAACCCAGGATTAAGGATTAATAGTTGGTTTCAACGGGTACGGTTGTTTCCAACTGGCGACGTGGTCCAGTCCGTTACAGGGTTTTTAACGAAAACGAGGCGAATAAATTATTCGCACTGATAGTTTTACGGCATTTGGCACGCAATCATCGCCCAATTATGCGTCGCTTCCGTAAAATCACGTAGCCTTCACCGTGTTTTTACCATCAAATAAACTGACTCTGGTCCACCTGCGTTTTTCCCAATCTGCGAGGGAATATTCCGCCCGTTATCGTTCCCCGCTTCCAGGTATCCCCTGTACAAAAAAGCAATTTGAAGCCACGGGTTGCGTTTGATAACTGCCGGAAGGGATTGCCTGCCCGGTATCCTCCATACCCCATGAATAGCCGTACATTCCATATTGTTGTCCCCTGCTTACTCTGCCTGCTTGCAAGCATCTACCCGGCATCCCTGCAGGCGCAATCACCGGCAGTCGTCTCACAAAACGAAGTCTACGGTATCTTCAACAACCCAACCACGCGGGAGACAAGGATTATCGCCATTGGTACCAACCCAGGCGTTCCGGATGCCGATAGCAGTCTTTTCATCAATGCAGGGCCATTGCCTGCACCGGCTGCAGGGGAAAACTGGTTCGGTAGTGCCACGCTGGCTTACGACCGTGGCAGGCAGCGATTCCTATATGCCGGCAGGATGGGCGCGCAGGCCTCTGTCTGGTCCATGGATAAACGGGGTGTCCATCAACGAATAACGCATGCAGCCAAAGAACTCCAGGACCATTGCATTACCAAAATGGCCACGGGACCAGACGGTAATGTATATGCGCTGACAACGCCGATGCGGAGAAGTCTTGCCTCGGGAAATGGCAAAACATTGCTTGTCAGGATTCGTCCTTCTTCCGGCCCGGAAAAACTTCGCATGGAAACCATCGGCTGGCTGTCCGGGATCGGCGGCTATCGTAGCGAACTGGCTTACAGCGGTGATATGGCATTTACGGCCAATGGCGATCTGTATATTTTTGGAACGGAGATCGATACCGTCCTGCAATATTATAAAGGCGCCCATATTTTCAGGGTTGCAGGGGTAACCCTGAAAAAGTACACCGGCAAATCCGCCATCCCGGTTGAAAACCTGGGTAGGATTACAGGCATGGGGAGAAAAACGGGCCTGGATTCGACGGTCATCAACGGGGTTGCTTTTACGAACGATGGCAGCTTTATCATCTCAACCGTGGACAAAGCTTCCGCTACCCATGCCCGGTTTTACACGGGCAAGATCCGGCATGGGCAAACGCTCGTGCAACCATTGCAGCTGAATCATGACATGCCTCCGGGTTTTGTGATCGGCGACCTTGCTTCCGGCTCTTTTCCGAGGATTACACCTCCTCGCCCCCTTACCCAGGCCATCGCCCAAAACAGAACGCCCATTTCTACGGACGATTGGGAAAAATCTGTGACCATCACCACCTTTAACTATTAAAGCTTCCTTTTCGAGGGTTCTCATATTCGTTAAATAATATATTTGGTTTATATTGTAAACTAGTTTATGTTTGTTCAAAGTTCGACAGATGAGCAAATGGATACTGGTATTGGCGATGGCATTGGTAACCGGGATGCTGAAAGCACAGGTTACCATATCCGGGAAGGTCCTGGATCAGAAGAATAAGGCAGTCAGTGGCGTGAGCGTGGGCTTGCGCGACAGTTATGACGGAGCCACATCGGATTCGCTGGGTAATTTCAGGTTCACGACATCGGAACGAGGGAAGAAAATCCTGGAAGCCAGTTCCATCGGTTTCCGGGCTTTCGAGCTGGAACTGGATATCCAGGGATCGAATATCCAACAGGACATCATTTTACGGGAGGAGATCAGCGAACTGAAGGCCGTGGTTATTTCTGCCGGCACATTTGAGGCGAGCGACCGCAAGAAAGCCACCGTACTCAACCCGATTGATATCGTTACCACCGCGAGTGGTAACGGGGATGTGACCGGCGCGCTGAAATCATTGCCCGGCGCACAGCAGGTTGGAGAAAGTGAAGGGTTGTTCGTGCGGGGTGGCACGGCCCAGGAAACAAGGACCTACATTGACGGAACCCTCGTGAATAATTTCTTCTATTCTAGCGTTCCCAATATCGCGCAACGGGGACGTTTTTCGCCGTTCATTTTCAAAGGAACGATTTTCAGCACGGGCGGATATTCCGCCTTGTACGGTCAGGCATTGTCTTCCGCACTGATCCTGGAGTCCATCGATATCCCGGAGCAAACCTCCGCCAATATCGGCGTAACCATGCTCAGCCTCAGCGCCGGATACCAGCATGTCGCTAAAAACAAGCAGTCGTCCTTTGGGTTAAACTATGGTTACACGGACCTGACACTTGCTTTTGCCATCATCAAACAGCGCCAGGAGTACCAGCAGGTGCCTGTATATCATAATGCCGATGCAAATTTCCGGATCCGTACATCCAAGACGGGCATCCTCAAGTATTACGGAACTTTCAGTACCAATGAACTCAGTTTCTTCCAGCCGAGTATTGACACGCCGGGATATAAAAGCGGATTTGGCATCAGCAACCTGAATACATACCATAACCTTTCATGGCGTGAAAACCTGGGCAAGAAATGGAAAATGCATGCCGGTATTTCCTATACCTATAACAAGGATAAAATCCGCAGCGGGCTGTATACCATGGACAAGGAGCCGGTTGTGGTAGACGGACTTGCTTTCAGGAATTTTTACCAGGAAAGACTGGGGAACTATGCGAACGCAAAGCTCGTGCTGGAAAGACGACTGGCAGGACTGACGATGATCCGTGTAGGCGGTGAATACAATTATAGCGATGACCGATCAGATTATACCACCTGGAATGGTATCGTCTTTCCTTTCCAGGCGAAAGAGCATATCAAGGCTGCTTTCGCGGAAACTGATATTTATGTAACCAACGACCTGGCTGCCAAGATCGGGGGGCGGTATGAACATTCATCCCTGCTTAACCGGCAAAGTATCGCACCCAGGCTGTCGCTCGCGTATAAAACCGGCAAGAACGGGCAGGCCTCTGTTGCCTATGGTGTTTTTTACCAGAACCCGGATATCCGTTACCTGACCGGGTCGGCTGATTTTAATTTTGCAAAAGCAACCCATTATATCGCCCAATACCAGCGCGTGACATCCCTGCAGACATTCCGTGCGGAAGTATTCTACAAGAAGTACGACGATTTAATAAAAACCAAATTCAACGGAGCGCTGGAAGCCGCGTCGGGCACGGATGGTTACGGGGATGCCAAAGGTTTTGAATTCTTCTGGCGCGACAAACAGACCATAAAGAATCTTGACTACTGGATATCCTATTCCTATCTCGATACCAAGAGGGATTTCCTGAATTTCCCATCCGTGACGCAACCCAATTTCGCTACCCGACATACCGCTTCCCTGGTCCTGAAGAAGTTTGTCACCAAACTTAAAATGAATATCAACGGCGCTTACAATTTTGCCACCGGGCGTCCCTATTATTACATCATGTTCAACCCGCAGTCCGGAAAGAATGAGTTTGTGGACAAGGGACAGACCATTGATTACCATAATCTCAGTTTCAGCCTGAACTATCTCCCGAGCATCGGTAAAAAGGATGCGAAAATGTTCGCCGTCTATGTGCTGTCGGTCAGTAATGTTTTCAATTTCTACCAGGAGTATGGGTATGAATACTCGTATAACGGGTACCGGAAGCAGGCCATCGTTCCGCCTTCCCGGGTGTTTGTATTCCTGGGTGCTTTCCTGAGTTTCGGCGTGGACCGTACGGACGATGCCATCAACAATAACCTTTAATCGGTAAACAGTCAAAATCAATCTATATGAAAAAGTTCATCTCTCTCCTGCTGATTTGTACGCTGGCGAAAACCGCCGTCTTCTCCCAATCTGATAAATATGTCAAGGCCATGGAGGACAAGCTGGCCCAGGTAGAAAAAACAGGTTCGGCCGATGGCTGGAAAGACCTTGCCAATGGCTTTGAACGGATCGCCGATGTGGAAAAAAGCCAGTGGCTTCCGTATTACTATGCGGCACTCAGTCGCGTAATGGGGGGCTATATGCTGGGTAATGGACAGGCGGGTGGATTTGCGGATAAGACCGATCCGGAAGCGGACAAAGCCGATGAACTCATCAGCAAGGCACTTTCGCTCTCCGGTGAAAACTCGGAGATCTGGTGCATCAGGAAGATGATAGCCACCCTGCGCATGAGCGCGGATCCCATGAACCGCTGGCAGACGTATGGACCGGCTGCCGCCGAAGCCCTGCAGAAAGCAAAGCAGATGGATCCCGCTAACCCCCGGGTATACCTGCTGGAAGGGCAGGATAAATTCTATACCCCGGAACAATTCGGGGGCAGCAAATCCGAAGCAAAGGCACTTTTTGAAGAAGCGTTGAAAAAATTTGAAAGTTTCAAGCCTGCCACCCCTATCCACCCAACGTGGGGCGCTTCGCAGGCAAAGTATTTCCTGGGACAGATACAATAAGATTCAATGAAGGATTACAAGGAACTGGATCCCATCCTGCATTCCCAGTTGCGGCTGGCGGTCATGTCAATTTTAATGAGTGCCAGGGAAGCCGAGTTCACGGCCCTCCGGGAAAGGACCGGTGCCACGGCAGGCAATCTCAGCGTCCAATTACAGAAACTGAGGGATGCGGGGTATATCGATATCGCCAAACAGTTCCGCGACAATTACCCCCAAACCGTTTGCAGGATCCTGCCGGCAGGGGAGAATGCCTTCCGGCAGTATGTACTTCATCTGCAGACGTATATTGATACAAAAAAATAGGTCCCCACGAATTTGTGGGGACCCTTGTAGAACTGGCTGCGCGGGTGTTAAGATTTTACCAGGTGAACCAGCATCCGGTCTGTACCGTTTACAACAACTTTCAGGAAATAGTCGCCGGCTTTCAGCTCGCGGCTTCCTTTTACCATGAACTGGTTGATGCCCTGCGATCCCCTTTCCTTCTGCTGCAGGATGATTTCTCCCTTGTCGTTGGTAATATGAAGAACAACAATGGCGATTTCTTTCAGCTGGACGTCTACCTGGATATCGTTCAGGTTTACCTGGGGGGTGGCTCCCACCAGTTCCACATCGCCGCTCTTGAAGGTTTCCACTACCAGGGTCTTGGAGTATGAACTGTTGCCAGCCGTATCAGTGATGCGCAAACGGTAGCAGTTGGTGGCTTTAGGGAAATTGTCCACCCAGCGGAACTGGTTTTGATTGTCTTTTTCAACTGACCGCGTATCCACGGATGTGAAATGCTGGCCATCGCGGCTCTTTTCCACGGTGTACGTGAAATTATCCTGTCCTGCCATCGCCCATTTCAGCATCACTTTCTTTTGTTTGGTGGTCTCTCCGCGGAAGAGCGTCAGTTTGGAGCTGGTTTCCACACCTTCGGTGGTGCGGATGGTGAAAGGTTCAAGCGGTGCCTTGAGCAATTTGGCGTTGACGCTTGTATATAACACCGCACCGAGAATCACATAGCGGCAAAGCCTGCCTGCGTTTGAAAATAAAGAAGTTTTCATCATTCCATGATTTTGAGGGTAAGTTAATGGGGAGATACAGCTCTCCCGGTTATCAGTGGAATTGAACATTTGCAAGGGGCTTCGCAGGAATCGGACAGTTTTATGGGGAAAGGTAGATTTTGGAAGTTAGATTTAAGAAGTGGCTTGGCCAACGTTCCGTTTAAAAGAAGTGATGTTGCATTTCACTTCTAACTTCAAAACTCTCACTTCGGACTTTTAAAAAAGAGGGGCTATCTTAGAAAAGAGGCCCCGTAAGATTCACAACCTCTAAAAAAATATCGTTTGACTAGTTTCTGATCATTTTCTGCGTCAGGCGGGTGCCATCCTGGAAGACTACTTCCGCAATATAGACACCGGGAGCCTGCATCCTGGCCTGGGTGGCACTGAGCCTGATGGTCGGGATTTTCTGACCGTTCAGCGACTGGCGGTAGACTTCCCTGCCGGACAGGTCGACGATTCTCATCGCCTGTACACCCTGGTTGTCGTTTTCCAGGTTGATGGCAAAGTCATTCGCAATGGGGTTCGGCGTCACTTTCATGCCCGCATTGAGGTCCCTGGCGCTGTTGACGGTAATAATATTGGTGATGGAGAACTTGCCGTCAATATCCACCTGTTTGATGCGGTAGTATACTTTGGCAGGCGCATCCGCAGGCAGCGCATCTTTCACGCTGTAAGCCTTGACACCGGAACCTTCCAGTGCGAAGGCGATCGCTACGGTACGGAATTCTTTTCCGTCGAAACTGCGCTGGATCTCAAATTGTTTGTTGTTAACTTCTACTTCGGTTACCCATTTCAGTTCGATGGTATTGTTGCCCAGGGACTTTCCGTTGAAGCTCAACAGTCGGACGGGAAGCGTGCTGGTATTGACAAAGTTCTTGAAGTAAAGGCTGAACCAGCGCTCGGGTGCTCCACCGCCGGAGTTGTTGTTGTCCACGCGGGCGCCAGTTTTGATGCTAAATGATACGGAGGTTCCAAAGTCGAAGTTGACGCGGGTGTCCAGGGCATTCGTATCAATGTCAGGCTTGTTGGCTACACTGCCCATGGCGCGGATGGCCATACCGGAACCGGTATTGCGCATGCTGACAGTCAGCAGGGTTGGGTTGGAAACCGTATGCTGTACGGGATTCAGGGCTTCCACGAACTCACGGATCTTGTTGCCGTCTCCGTCCACGTCAATGGCGGAGATGTTCAGGCAGGCAACGCTCGTTGCAGTATTGGTGCCGGTGGCCCGGAAACTAACCGTCCAGCGAATATAGTATTCTGTTCCCACACCGGTTGATGGCCCGGAAACAACCGGCTGCCAGGCGTGCGAATAGCCCATGCTGGAATTATCAATGTTAGTAAGGTGTGCGCCTCCAACGATCGAATCGATCCGGACAAAGGCGTCGGCAGTAGGGGTTACTTTAGTAAAGCGATACGTGGCGCCAACCTGGTTGCTGGTTCCGGATACAAGTACCGGGTTTTGAAAGGTCAGGGAAGGAGCGACGCATTGTGCCTGCGTCTGTGAAGTGAATGAAGCGACAGAAAACATCGCGGCGATGAGGATGTACGTGCGTACACCAATGAACTTTTTCATTTTTGTGGGTTGAGGTGTGATGAATCTTTAGCTGGTAATTGCTAGGATATCACGGCTTTCAGGCGATGTTGGAGACAAATAGAGAATAAGCGTTGCGGTTTGACCGGAACCTGGATTTGGTATACTGTGTAATAGAGGGCGATGTACGCTGGTCTGAGGAGATGGATCTGTGCGGTTTGATCGAGGATGACCCGTAGAAGAGTGGGCCGGATTGTGATGTAAAGCTAATACCGGCAGGGGCATATTTGCAAGCTTTTTCCTGAGATTTTTTTTTAATATTACTCAAATCGCTGATTCACAAAACTTCGCAATCAGTTATTTGTTATACCCTCAAACGAAGACAGGATCCCGGATGAATACATTATTGGAAGTAAGGCATCTTTCGAAGCGTTTCGGGTCATTTGATGCCGTGCAAGACCTCTCATTCACTGTGTATGAGGGAGATGTGTTCGGGTTCCTGGGCCAGAACGGGGCCGGGAAATCGACGACCATTCGCATGCTGTTGAGTCTGGTAAGACCAACCAGCGGTACGATCCGGGTTTTTGGAAAGGAACTTAGCGAAGCCAGGGAAGAGATTTTGCTGAAAACGGGCGCCATCATTGAGAACCCCGACCTCTATCCATACCTGACTGGTTTTGAGAACCTGCGCCTCTTTGCCCGCCTGGGCCGGGTGGATGCCAGCCGTTTGGTATTGATGAAAAAACTGGAACAGGTAGGACTGGCATCCAGGGCCCATGATGCCGTGAGGACCTATTCCCAGGGGATGAAACAGCGTTTAGGCATCGCTGTTGCCCTGGTGCAGGACCCTTTGCTGGTCGTCCTGGATGAACCCACCAACGGCCTTGATCCGCAAGGCATTGTGGATATCCGGAACCTGATCCTCCGCCTTAACCGGGAAGAAGGAAAGACCTTCCTGGTTTCTTCGCACCTGCTTAGTGAAGTGGAATTGATTGCCAACCGGATGCTTATCATCGATAAAGGAAGGAAGATTGCGGAAGGGGCTGTCAGGGAACTGATTGATCCTGAAAGGGTACTGCTGGAACTCGAGACCACGGATGCCGCGGCAACGGTTCTTTTCATGCAGGCCTCGCGTTGGTCTGATGCGCTCAGGCCTTCAACCAGCGACCGCCTGATGTTGGATATTTCCCGGGATGATGTGCCCCGAATCGCACAGACACTGGTGGAGCAGGGGATCGGTATCCGTTCAATGAAGCCCGTCAATTCCCTGGAAGCCTATTTCCTATCGCTCACCAATACAACAACCCATGTGGCCACTGGTAGGGATTGAACTGTTTAAGATCTTCCGCAAACCCCGGACATTCATCGCGTTCGCAGCGGTGGCTGCCATCGTGGGACTGATACAGCTTGGTTTCTACGTAGACGGGGAGTCATACATGCGATTTGGCATGCAGGCCCTGACGGACAGTTTCCAGGTGGAGGGTAAAGTGCTGAATGGATACCTGATGGCCTACATCATCCTGCAGACCCTGCTGGTGCATGTACCATTATTAATTGCACTGGTGGCAGGGGATATGATCTCCGGGGAAGCAGGTCTTGGTACCCTTCGGTTACTGGCAGCCCGGCCGCTTAGCAGGACAAGCCTGATCCTCAGCAAGTTCATCGCCACATCAGTGTACACCCTAGCCTTGTTAATATGGATGGCTGTATGGGCGTTGCTGGTGTCCATGCTTTTGTTCGGGACAGACGATATGCTGATCCTGAAAAGCGAAGTGGTGACCCAGATCCTGGAAAAAGACATTCTGTGGCGATACCTTGCGGCGTTTGGATTCGCAGCCCTGGCATTGCTGACCGTGGCGGCGCTGGCATTTTTCCTGAGCCTGTTTGCGGAGAATTCCATAGGCCCGATCATGGCCACGATGAGCATCGTCATCCTGTTTACCATCCTCAACACCTTGAACCTGCCCATATTCAACAGCCTGAAGCCGTTCCTATTCACCACGCACATGCTGGGATGGAAAGGATTCTTCGATGTTCAGGTGAATGAAGCCAATGAACAAATCATCGGCTCCGTGGAAAACCTCCCTGCCGTCCTGCGGTCAGCCGGAATCCTGTTGCTGCACATCGTTGGATTCCTGGCGGCAACGGTATTCATATTCCGGAGGAAAGATATTTTGTCTTGAGAAGTAAGATTTACGATTGTAGAAGTTAGAAGTATGACTGATTCTTTCAACTTCTAACTTCTACAATCGTATATCTAACTTATACATACTTCGTTATGCCCGGTACGGCTGCCAGGTATAATCCATCTGCGCCCGGGGTGACGGGTGGCGCAACGGTCCAGTCGAACTGTTTTGGCAACAGGTCAAGCCCTGAATTCAACGCACGGTCCCAGGAAAGCATCTGGCCGGAGTAGGTGGCCATCCTGCCCAGGATAGCCGTCATGGTGCTTTTTGCCCCGTTTTCCGCATCCGCGAATGTATATTCTCCTTTTGCTATGGCAGCGAACAATTCATCGTGTTCCGCCTGGTAGGGGTTGTTTTCGCCTTTTCGATCGAAAGCATAGAGCGCATTTCCCTTCAGGTCCGTAATCTTCCCGGCTCCACAGAGGATTTTTCCTTTGGTTCCGATGATCAGTTCATCCACCTTGGCCATGGTATTCTTGATATGCCTGCACTGGCTGTTGAGGATGGAACCGTCTGCGTATTCAAATTCCACGTAATGGTGGTCGAAGATTTCCCCCGTGTCCTTGCCTTTGCGCACTTCGCGTCCGCCCATACCCTGTGCTTTTACCGGATAGGAACCCTTGAACCAGTTGATGACATCAATATTATGGATATGCTGTTCAACGATATGATCGCCGCAGAGCCATACGAAATAATACCAGTTGCGCATCTGGTATTCCATCTCCGTCTGTCCATCCTTGCGGGGATTTACCCATACGCCGTCGTTGTTCCACCAGGCCTGTGCCGAGGTGATGTCGCCCACCAGGTCTTTTC
>JALOMP010000356.1 GCA_025455365.1 Chitinophagaceae bacterium
GAAATTATCGTTACTTTGAAAACTGAAATTGAAAACCGGCAATAATTATCATTAAATACATACATCGCCCCAGGCGTCAGATCGCCGGCTGACAGCGAGGGCACACGTATTATGGCATTACCTAAAAAGACGATCATTAAGAAATCCGGTCCCGGTGGTTTCAGGGGCAGGAATTTTGTCCGGAAAGAACCGGAACACCGCATTAACTTTTACATCAGGGTGCCCCAGGTAAGGCTGGTTGGCGATAACGTTGAAGTAGGGGTATATCCTACATCGGAAGCCCTGAAGATCGCCCAGCAACTGGAACTGGACCTGGTGGAGATTTCCCCCCAGGCGGATCCGCCGGTTTGCAAGATCATCGACTACAACAAGTTCCTGTACGACAAGAAGAAGAAGGAAAAGGAGATGAAGGCCAAGAGTAAATCGGCCGAACTCAAGGAGATACGCTTCACGCCCGGTACGGATGATCATGACTTCGATTTCAAAGCCAGGCATGCGGAAAACTTCCTCAAGGAAGGGAATAAGGTGAAAGCCTATGTGCAGTTCAAGGGACGCGCCATCATGTTCAAGGAACGTGGAGAGTTGGTGTTGCTGAAGTTCGCTGAAAGACTGGCTGAAGTAGGACAAGTGGAAGGGCTTCCCAAACTGGAAGGGAAAAGAATGCTGATGGTCATTGCCCCCAAAAGCGGCAAGAAAAAAGCCCCCAAGGACCAGCCGGCCCCGCCCGCTTCATAAACACATAAACAAATCACAAAAATCATACGATGCAGGCCCCGGCCTGCATTTTTTTGAACCAATCTTTCGGTACCCTGTTGATTCTAAAAAGGGTTCATGAAAAATCCATGGTTCCCGGTGGGATTGGTCACCATATTCCTATTTGTTTACACGGGGCTGATAGCCGTGGGCGCTTCGTACTCCCTTATTGTATCCATGTTCCTCATTTCCCCATTCCTCGTGATCTGGATGGTGGTGCGCGTGCTTAAATCTGCGCCGGTCAGCGATAAAACATTTAATGAACATTTCTACCAGGACCATCCCTACCGGAAAATTCCAGATGAGGCTGACAATGCCTGAGGTCCCGGTCAGATCTCCTTTTTCTTCCAGTGTCCGCTTCGGATATACAGGTATGACATGCTGAACATGCTCAGCCAGTAAAGCCATTCGGACATCCAGCCGGTGGTAATGGACAGACGCCATTTCTCCAGTACATAATACACGTAAATACAATAAAGGATGATGGTGATAAATTCTATCAACAGGTTCACTTTCGTATTGCCTGTTCCCGTAACGGCATTCAGCCAGATGGTGGAGAAAGACATGAGCATGATGGCCACCGATACCACGCGTACCACCGGTATGCCCTCGTTGATGAAAGCTTCATTTTCCTGCATCATGGCCAATACAGGTCCCGGGAATAACTGAAGCGGTATGAACAGGAACAGTGAGAACCCGAAACTCAGCCTGACAATTTTGTGAATCAACGGGATGACCAGGTCCCGCTGTCCCTGCCCGATGATATTGCTGACCATGGTGTTGGTGGTGGCGGCGAAGGCCCATATAAAAACCCCGAAGAATCCAAAGATTACCCGCATGAACTGGCTGATGTCCAGGGCCGTTCGTCCATGATGCGATATCAGGATAAAGAAATATTCCCAGCTGATGATGCTGATGGCGTATTGCAGGATCAGGGGCGATGACTGGCCGAAAAGCAGTTTCATGTCTTTCCAGCGGATCGCCCAGTCGCGGAACAATGCAAAACGCTTGTCCAGCCCGTTCCACTGGATGATCCCGAGCACTGCCAGCATCCCGATGGCTTCCGCCATTACGCTGGCGTAGGCGGCGCCGTTGAATCCAAGCTTCGGAAATCCGAAATGTCCGAAGATCAGTGCATAGTCGAGGAACACATTGGAGACAGTCTCCGCGAGGGTTCCCCAGATCAGCAGCCGGCTCTGGTTGGTACCCACCAGCAGGGCATTCCGCATCTGGTAGAGATATAGGAAAGGAAGGCCCCAGATCCTGATTTTCAGGAATGAAACGGATTGTTCCTTCAGCGTGGGTTCAACACTTTGTTCCAGGATCGCCGGCGCGGCAAAATAGGTGAGGATGACGCCCAGCAGGGAAATACCAAAGGTCAGGTACATGCTTTGGACGAATAAAGGGCCAATCTCCTCCAGCCGGTCCTGCCCGGCCCGTCTCGAAATCAGGGCCTGCAGCCCATTGTTCAGCCCGAACCCGATCACGGAAAAAATCAGGTAGTATACGCCGGTGATGCCGGCAGCTCCGAGGTATCCTTCGCCGAGCCTGGACAGGAAAAAGCTGTTGATCAGGTAATTAAACTGGGGTACCAGCAATGCAAAACTGATTGGCATGGCAATGGAAAGGATCTGCCGGTTACTGGTGGTAAGCCTTAGGGATGATTGCGATGCCATGAAGGAAAATAAGCCTGCAAACCTACAACAATGTGATTGATGCAGGTAACGATAATATTCTCTATTATTGCCACTCGTAACGGAGAAGATGGAATTATCCTTCAACATACAAAGTGCCGCGCTTGAAGCGGTCCAGGGTGCGGATCGCAGGCTGGTACTGGAGGCCGGTGAAACACACCTGGCGATCCTCCTGGTGAAGCTGTCATCACCGAAGCTCATCGCCCTGCGGTATTACCAGTTTGCTGCCGGAGAGGCCGAAGACGCTTACCGGCAGATGCTTTTTGACCCGCTGCTGTCCGGTCACCGGGAAGGCCCGGTGGATGTCTTTTTTCATACCCGGGAGGCCGTGCTCGTACCGGAAGTCCTTTACGCCGGAACAGGCGGTGAACGGATTGTGTCCATGGTACATGGCGATCTCCATCCAGGCATCGCCCTTGAAGACGCCGTTTCCGGCCAGGATATCAGGAACCTATATCGAATTCCAGAGGAAATCATGTCAACGATTCACCGGCGTTTCCCGGGTGCCCGGTTCCGGCACGGAAACACGGCCCTGCTGCAAATGCTTCA
>JALOMP010000076.1 GCA_025455365.1 Chitinophagaceae bacterium
CCAGGCCATGAAGAGCTCGGTCAGGTATGCGCAACCCACGATGGAACCGGTCAGCACGATCACCTTGTTCATCGCTTCGATATGACCCAGGGTGATATAGGCTTCCAGGTTCATCACCTTACGGATAATCAGCATGAGGGTCTGCACCATCGCGAAGCCGGAGAAGATTGCGCCGGCCACGAAATAGGGTGGGAAGATCGTGGTATGCCAACCGGGAACGATGGAAGTGGCGAAGTCGAAGGATACGATCGTGTGCACTGAAAGTACCAGTGGCGTGGACAAACCGGCCAGCACCAGGGAGAGGCTTTCATGCCTTTGCCAGTGCTTGGTGGAACCGGTCCAGCCGAAGGCGGCGATGCCATAGAGGTGCTTGCGGAGTTTGGTCCTGGCACGATCGCGAACGGTTGCCAGGTCCGGGATAAGACCGGAATACCAGAACAGCAGGGATACGGTGAAATACGTGGAGATCGCAAATACGTCCCACATCAGCGGCGAGTTGAAATTCGGCCAGAGTGGTCCGCGGGTGTTGGGATAAGGCAGGGTAAAGAAAGCCATCCAGACGCGACCCATATGGAAGATCGGGAACTGTCCGGCGCACATCACCGCAAAGATGGTCATCGCCTCTGCCGCGCGGTTAACCGCCGTCCGCCAGCCCTGGCGGAAGAGCAACAGGATCGCGGAGATCAGCGTACCGGCGTGACCGATACCAACCCACCACACGAAGTTGGTGATATCCCAACCCCACCCGATGGTCTTGCCGAGGTTCCACTGCCCGATACCGTAGACAACCTCGCGGTATACGGAATAGACACCGAACATCAGGAGGGCAACGGAAATGAAGAATCCGATATACCACAAACGGGTAGGCTTGGCCTCAATCGTGTGGCAGATGTCCTCCGTGACTTCATGGTAGGTCTTGTGACCGTCAATCAACGGTTCCCTGATCTGGGATTCGTACTTGGTTAAACTCATTATTCGTTGTTTATCGGACTAGATCTGAGTTATTTATTTCCTACTAACTTCTCAGCTTTCGGATTCTTTCTACTTTTTTTCCCGCATGCGCGGAATTTCGCTTCGCTCAACTTCTCACTTCTCACTTCCCACTTCTCACTTCTATTTAGTGTGCCGCTTCCGTTTTCTCCGCCGCCTTCCCTTCTGCGCCGGCCGGTTCAGCCGCTGCTTGGTGTTCTTCGTGTTTCAATCCCACATGTCGGTCCGTATTGCGGATTTTGGCCAGGTAACTGACGCTGGGCAGGACGTGAATCTGTTCCAGGGCGTAGAACAGGCGGTTGGTCTGTTCTTCATTGCGAATCTTCGATACCGGGCTATTCTTATCGTTCACGTTGCCGAATACGATGGCATTGGTAGGACAGGCCTGCTGGCAGGCGGTTTTGATATCCCATTTGCCACCTGCACCGGTTTCAAGCGGGCGGTTCTCCTTTTTGGCTTTCAGTTTCCCTTCCTGCAGGCGTTGTACGCAGAAAGAGCACTTTTCAATCACACCGCGTGAACGGACGGTCACATCCGGGTTCAGCACCATGCGGGTGAGGTCGTCATTCATCATCATCACGGAATCATCCAGCAAGCCGCGCTGGTTGTCCTGGAAACTGTCCGAACCGGTATAGTCGGCCCAGTTGAAACGGCGTACTTTATACGGACAGTTGTTGGCGCAGTAACGGGTACCGATGCAGCGGTTATAGGTCATCTGGTTGAGGCCCTCGCTGCTGTGGTTGGTGGCGTTCACCGGGCAAACGTTCTCACAGGGCGCATTGTCACAGTGCTGGCAGAGCATGGGCATGAACACCACGTTCAGGTCGTCCAGGTTGTCTCCGCCGCTGTCATCGCGATAGGTTGCAAAATAACGGTCGATCCGCAGCCAGTGCATTTCATGTGCGCGGAGCACTTCACTTTTTCCTACCACGGATACGTTGTTTTCCGCGGTACAGGCAATCGTACAGGCACCGCAACCGGTACAGCTGTTCAGGTCGATATTCATGCCCCATTTTGCACCGGGGTAAGGGTAGTTCGGGTAGAGCGTTCCTTCCGCGCGATAATCGTTGGTATTCTTGGCGTAGTCTTCCACCAGTTTGTGGCGCTCATCTGCCAGGATCTTCGGCGTCTTTTTGATTTCGCTTAACGCGTATTCGCGGACCACTTCCTTACGGCCCTCGTACTGGTTGTGCGATTGCGTATAGGCGATGTCGAAGGTCTCGTTTGTCTTTTCGTAGGATACATCCAGCACGTGGTAATCAAAGGTGGTACCGTTGAAGCCAACCAGGGGAAACGCGTTCTGTCCAACGTTGGCAGCGGCGCGACCCACTTTTTCGCTCCGGCCGTAGCCTACGGCGAGGGCCATGGTATTGGCCTGCATGCCGGGGATGGCGAGGATGGGCAGGGAAAGCTCCTTGCCGGCGGCCTTGATTTTGATCACCGGTTTGAACACTTCCACTTCGTAATTATCGTCGATCTTGATACCCAGTTCCTGGGCCATGGCATAGGAGATCACGGCATAGTTGTCCCAGGTGGCCTTGGTGATGGGATCCGGCATTTCCTGCAGCCAGGGATTATTGGCCTGCTTGCCGCTTCCCATGGAAACCTTTGGATAGATCACCAGTTCCGCCTTGCCACCTTTCTTGCCCGAAGCAATGGATGATGCCGCGCTGGCGATCGTAGTATTATTATATGCGGCCGCCAGCGGAAGGGGTGCATTTTCAATCACGCCATCCTGCAGGGCTTTGTCGAATGCTTCCTGGCTACCAAGCCGGTTGAGCCAGTAGCTTTTGACATAATCGCCGTATTCGGTATTGTTACCGCTCCACTTCAACAGGGAAGTCTGGAAGGCGCGGGTTTTGAACAGCGGGGCGATCACGGGCTGGATAAAACTGATGAGGCCGGTCTTGGCTTCTGCATCGCCCCAGCTCTCCAGGTAGTGGTGATCGGGAATGGCATATTTGCAGAGAACGGTGGTTTCATCTTCCCTGTCGTTAAAGGAGACGGAAACCGCTACCTTCTTCAGGCCGTCCGCAAATTTCTTCGCATCGTAGTAATCGTAGGCGGGGTTAACGCCGTGGATGAGCAGGGTTCCTACCTTGCCCTCATTCATATCCTGCACCAGCTGGGCCATGTCCTTGTCGATACCCTGGTAGGTATTGAGGGTGGATGCCCAGTTAATGGTTTTGCCATTGGCGCCAACGGCTTCATTAATCGCGTTGACGATGGTCTGTACATGGGGATCATTGCTGCCGCAGACAACCAGGGCAGCCCCGTTGGCGGATTTCAGCATATTGGCGGCCATGTCGATCCCTTTTTTAAGGCGATCGTCTGCCAGGGCAGGCGCGGTTACGGCTCCTCCAATTTTTGCCAGCAGGGCCAGGGCCACCGCTCCGGTTTCCGAGGGACGGTGCACAAATCGGTCGTCCGCATTGGCACCGGTGAGGCTGAGCATGCTTTCAAACTGGATATGCTTGCTCATCTCCGGGTTTGCCTGGTTGATCCTTCTGCCCGCAGCATACTGGCGGGAGAACTCAACCGGGCTCAGCCAGGTACCGAGAAAATCCGCACCCAGGCTCACAATCACCCGGGCGTTTTCGAAATGGTAAGAGGGGATACTGCGTTTGCCATAGCAAGCCTCGTTGGCCAGCAACATACCGCTGGCGGAAAGAGCGTCATACTGCACATGCCGGCTGCCGGGCTTTTTGGCCAGGAAATCGGCGATCACCTGTTTGGTGGAGGGAGAGGTTACCGTACCCGTGAGTATCACGGTTGGCAACCCGGCCGCTGCTGTCATAGCCTCACCCACCATTTTGTCGAAGGCATCGAAAGTGGTTACTTCCTTGCCATTGCCCATAGGGTACCGTAAACGGGCCGTATCGTACAAGTCCAGGACAGAAGCCTGCACCTGGGCTGAAGTGCCCCCGCCGGTGAGCGAAGACAGTTCATTTCCTTCAATTTTAATCGGCCGGCCATCCCGCACCTTGGCAACAACAGGAACCACGTTGCCGTCCTGTACGAAGGTGGTGGCATAATAATTGGCTACACCGGGAATGATGGCATCCGGCTTGTTGAGATAGGGAATGCTTTTTTTGACAGGCATTTCACAGCTTGCGGCGGCCATGGCGGCGGCGGTGCTGAAGCCCAGGTATTTCAGGAAATCCCGGCGCGGGGTGCTGGCTTCAAGGGTGCCCTTTCCGTTGGCCTCGAAAGGCAGGTCTTCGGAAAACTCATCCTTCAGGCTGTCCTGGTAAGCGTCACTCTGCTTCAGTTCACCTAAACTCTGCCAGTACTTTTTATGATCCATATCAAACGTGTAGGTTGTAATAATATATAGGGAAAGGCCCGGAGGGCCAACGTGATTCCGTGATTAATAGTGGCATTTCTGACACTCCGTTCCGCCGATCTTTTCCACGGTCACACTGTCCAGCTTCTTATTCTTGATGTCCTCGTGGAATTTTTCGTAGATGCTGTAGAACTTGTTGTCTGCGAACTGAACCTTGGATTCACGGTGGCAGTTCACGCACCAGCCCATGCTGAGGTCTGAAAACTGGTACACTTCGTCCATCTTCTGGATTTCGCCGTGGCAGGTCTGGCACTGCTGCTTGCCGGCCTTGACGTGCTGGGAGTGGTTGAAATAGACATGGTCCGGCAGGTTGTGGATGCGTATCCATTCGATGGGTTTGCCTTTCCCGGTATATTTCCGGGCAGCCGGATCCCAGCCTGCATACTGATACAGTTTCTGAATCTCCGCGGTGCCATCCACCTCGCTTCCATCTTCGCGGTATAGCTTGGGTCCCTTGGCGTATTCATTGATACCCATATGGCAGTTCATGCACACATTCACGGAGGGGATATTCGCGTGTTTGCTTTCCTGGGCGCCACCATGGCAATACAGGCAGTTGATCTGGTTGATTCCGGCATGCACGGTATGGGAATAATAGATCGGCTGCTCAGGCTGGTAGTCCTTGGAACGTCCCAGTCGCTGGGCGCCCTGGAAAGTATAGTAGCCTCCCACCATAAAGAGCAGGATCGCGCCGGTTGCGATATACGCTTTGTTCCGGTAGAAAGGTACCGGTTCCGGCGTGGGAATACCCTCTTTCTGGTCCGTCATCTTACGCAGGTTGCTGTTTACCTGCAGGAGGATCAGGGCGATCACGGCCAGGATCAGGGTGAGGATGCCAAAGAGCAGGGCGCTATCCCCTTGCTGGGTCTTGGCATTGGGATCAACGGAGGCTACACCACCATCGCCCGTGGGCGCCTTGGGGGCACCGGCGGTATTAATATACCCGAGAATAGCGTCAATGTCTGCGTCCTTCAGCTCCGGGAAGGCCGTCATCTGGAGCTTGTTATACTCATTGTACACCTCTACCGCCCGGGGATAGCCGCTTTTCACCACGGCCGCGCTGTTTCGGATCCATTCGTAGAGCTGTGCCTTTTCCGGCCAACGGTCTTCCACCCCTTTCAGTGCCGGACCCACCAGTTTCTTGTCCACGGCATGGCAGGAAGCGCATTTCTGGTTGAACAGTTGCTTGCCATCCTGTGCCCGGACCTGGGCGGAAAAAACAATAAATAATGAAGGGAGGAGGGGGAACAGGAGGGATTTGACAATGGATCGATGATGACTCATAATCGCAAAGGATTGTTTGAGAAGTGGTTAGTTTCCCGGTTGGCTGCAAAAATAAGGTAGGATTTTAACAATATATCAACAACTGAAATTTTTTTTTAAGCCTTATCCAGCCTGCATTTCAGCGAATTTGTGGAAGCAGGTTCTTTGAATTGTCATGAAAGCGTAAGCAGTTTCGTTAAAGCTATATTATTCCTTTTTACGCAAGGCTTTTGACAAATTTTTTCCTCTCTTTGCACCATGTTTCAAAGGCTCCAGAACAAGTGGAAGGTCGGTAGCACCCAACTCTTCCTGATTCTCTGTGTTTTTGCCGTTACCGGCACCACCACGGCCTGGGTTTCGAGGGAAATCACCGCCTGGGTGGGTTTCAACGACGAGACTTCCTGGTTCTGGAAGGTACTGCTTCGCCTCTTCATACTCATATTTGGTTACCAGGTGATCCTTATGGCCGTTGCCTTTGTTTTCGGCCAGTTTCGTTTTTTCTGGAACTACGAGAAAAAAATCCTGCGCTGGATGGGACTTTTGAAGAAAGTGAGAAGTGAGAAGTGAAAAGTGAGAAGTGCAAAACAGTACTTTTCACATTTCACCTTTTACTTTTTACTTTTCACTCTCTGCCGCAATAAACCCAAAACTACTCCACTGGTTCCCGGCCAGTACCTGTTCCCAGAGCGTGCCGGCCATTTCCCGGTTTCCCTTCAATAAGTAATATACACCTAAAGCATATCCCGTCGTCGCATTGCTGAGGGTACCTGCTTCGGGTTTGAGGCGTGTCAGCACGTCACTTTCCGGCAAGGATCCCTTATATAATAGAAGCAATGTATAATAGTCCTCATTTTCAATCAGTTCAACGCCTTTTTCCACGGTCGTCAGCAAGGCGCGGGCTTCCTCCTCCCTTCCGGCCCGCCGCAGACTGATATAGAGCCAGTAGGCGGTTGCCATATACATATCCGGGTTCGCCGACAGCTTCAGGCAGGTTTTCCAGGCTTCTGAGGCCCGGTTGAAATCTTTTTCCAGGTAGAGCGCCAAGCCCAGGTGGTACCAGATATTGGTTTGCAGGGTGCTGGTTGGAATATTCATCGCATTGGGCATGCCATCGGGCTCCACCTCATCCGGCTTACCCCGGACCAGTTCGGCGGCCCGGGTAAGATCGATGATGGCTTCCCGGTTACACCGAAGGGTGATCCAGCGATGGCCCCTGTGGCGAAGGAATCGGGCATCGGTGGGATACAGGGTGAGTCCGTGGGAATATACCTCGATCGCCTCATGGTAGTGCCCCAGGTATGCCAGTCTTCGCCCATACCATACGATTACATCCGCCTGGCTGCTGTCATTTTCCCAGGCTTTGCGGGCATCCGCGAGCTGGGATTCCAGCTTGGCTTTGGATTGCGGGCTGAGTACCGGGTAAGGGTGCTGCTTGCCGAGGCATTCCAGCGATTGTCCGCCCGCATCCAGGCTGAGGAAAAATATTATCGGGATCAGCCATGCTCTCATGGCAAAAAGGTACAACTTTGCGGCCATTCCCGAAGTATGACTCAGATCGCCATATTTGCCTCTGGCGCAGGCTCCAACGCCCGTGAAATCATCCGTTACCTCCATGGACACCCGGACATACGGGTAGCCCTGGTTGGCTGCAACAAGCCGGGTGCCGGTGTGCTGGATATCGCAAAATCGGCCGGTATCCCTGTATTGATGTTCGAAAAAGAACCCTTTTTCAGGGGAAACGCTTATGTGGATGAACTGCGGGCGGCGGGAATCGACCGTATCGTGCTGGCAGGTTTCCTTTGGAAAATCCCCTCTTCCCTGGTAAAAGCCTACGCCGGCCATATCATTAATATACACCCGGCCCTGCTCCCGAAATATGGGGGGAAGGGCATGTATGGCGCACGTGTACACGAAGCGGTTATCCTTAACGGAGAGGCCGAAAGCGGCATCACCATCCATGAAGTGGATGAGCTCTACGATCACGGGCAAACGATTTTCCAGGCAAGGGTTCCGGTGCTGCCGGGCGATACGCCGGAATCCCTGGCAGCTAAGATCCACCAGCTGGAACATGCCCATTACCCGCGCGTCATAGAGGAATGGATCCTCAAGCCAAGGAAGGGTTAAAACTTCCAAACAACCGGGAAAATTCAAAGACCCGGCCTTATTTTACAGCCCCTAAGCGGTCCTGTGCATGACAAAAAAAGCTACCCTGCTTGCTTTATGGATGATCCTGGTCCTGGGCGCCTTCGCCCAGCGGAACGTCCTGTTGCGGGGGGCTGTGTATGATTCGAGTCGCTTTGTGACGGTCCCCTCCGTGAAGATCACCAGCACCGGCGGGGCCATCGCTTATACCGATTCCATCGGCCATTACAGCATCCTCGTTGGATCCGGCGATTCCGTCTCCTTTTTTTACCGCGGCAAGTCAACCGCCTGGTTCCCGGTCAAAGACATCAAGTACCCGATGGGATTCGACATTTCGTTGCAGGTTACCCTGCCGGGGAAATACAAAACCCTCAAGGAAGTGGTGATCATGGGGAAGAGCTACCGGGAGGATTCGCTGGAAAACCGTGAAAAATACAGGAAGGTCTTAGGGTACGAGGGTGCCGGGCTGCGACTTACCGAAACAGACGCTTCCATGGGCGGTGTACCCGGCCTCGATCCAAATGAGATCATCAACATGTTCCGTTTCCGGCGCAACCAAAGCCTCAAGTCCCTGCGCAACCGGCTGCTGGAAGAGGAGATGGAAAAGTTCGTCGACTACCGATTCAACAAAAAGATCATCAAAAGTATCAGCGGACTGGAAGGGGATGAACTGGAGCGGTTCATGACCCTGTACCGACCCGATTATGAATTCTGTGCGCTGGCAACGGATCTTGACTTCTACCAGTATATCCTGGATGCCTCGAAACGGTACAAGCGGGGATTACTTCCCCCTTCTTACATGCGGGCCAGGAACGAACGCTGAAAGAAACCAAACCAGGCAATACAATTATCTTTTTTTTCCCGCACAGTTTGTGATGAACGGAACCAGGTATCTCCAACAGGCCGGATTATCGTTGAACCACAATCGGGCCGGGTAATGTATATTTAAGCAACCCCAACAACATGAATGCACGAGCTCTTTTCAGTGCCATCGGTATGGCAACCCTTTTCCTGGTTCATACACCCTCATGCATACACGCGCAAACCGCTTCCCGGCTTCACCGCAATGCGATTCTCGTGGATACCCACAACGATTTCCCCAGTGCATCCATCGAAAAAAGCGCTGCCCTGGACCAGGACCTTAAAGGAAAAACGCATACGGACCTGCAAAGACTCAACCAGGGCGGCGTGGACATTCAGGTCTTTTCCATTTTCTGCGGGCCGGAACAACTGAAGCCCTATGCCTGGGCTAACCGGGAAATTGATTCCGTCCAGGCATGGGCTGCCCGGAATCCTGCAAGGATTTTGCTGGTCAATAACAGCGCCGACCTGCAAAAGGCCGTCCGGGAGAAAAAACTGGGCGCCATGATGGGCGTCGAAGGCGGACACATGATCGAAGACCGGCTGGAAAACCTGGAGGCCCTCTACAAGCGGGGCGTGCGCTACATGACGCTGACCTGGAACAACTCCACATCCTGGGCCAGCTCGGCCTGGGACGAAGAACTGCACCGGGATTCACTCCCGCATGCCGGGCTGAATGATTTCGGGAAATCTGTGGTGCGCAGGATGAATGAACTGGGTATGATCATCGATGTTTCACACGTGGGCGAAAAGACCTTCTGGGATGCCATGGCCATCACCACCAAACCAGTGATCGCCTCCCACAGTTGCGTGAAAAAAATATGCCCGCATCGCCGGAACCTGACCGACGATCAAATCAAAGCCATCGGCAAAAACGGCGGGGTGATCCACCTGAATTTCTATGCCGGTTTTCTCGACAGCAGCTTTGAGCGCAAGCGTGATGCATTCTTCGCACAGCATAAAGCAGAGGCGGACTCGCTCATCGCCCAAAAAATCCAGCCCGACTATGCCGCGATGATGGTGCTGGAAAAATACCCGGAGCAAATGGCTGCCATCACCCCCTCCATCGATGTGTTGCTGGACCACCTGGACTATATTGTCAGGCTCGTGGGGGTGGACCATGTGGGCATGGGATCGGATTTTGACGGCATTGAAGCCCCTCCCCACGGGCTCAACGGCGTGGAAGATTTTCCTAAAATCACGGATGCCCTCCGGCAACGGGGATACTCCAAAAAACAGATACGGAAGATCCTCGGAGGGAATTTTGTGCGGGTGTTGAAAGCCAATGAAAAAAGTTAGATCTACGATCTTAGAAGTAAGAAGTATGGATATTCACTTCTAACTTCTAAGATCGTAGATCTGACTTACTTAGTCCTTTATCCCCTTCGACGTCCGATCCTCAAATGCCGGCTTCGGCGCGAGTTTTCTTGGTTTGGCCTGCATCAGTTTTTTAACTTCCTCAATGGCGCGGAGCAGTTGCGGATCGTTGCCTTTAGCCAGTTGCGCGGGATCATCCCAAACCTCGATGGTAGGACTGATACCATACCCCTCCGGAAACCATTTCCCTTCGGGACCGTATAACCGCGCATCCGGTACGGTGATGCCGCCGCCGGTGATGCCGCCGCCATCGATCAGTTGATGACCGGTAGCCGGTCCCACCAGTATCCCCAGCGTGCGCTCGCCAATGATGGGCCCCATGTTCAGGGTCTTGAAGCCCCAGGGAAAGGCATCGCCCCCGGAACCGGCATTTCCATTGATCAGCATGGCCTTGGGCGCATCATTGCCCTTGCCGGGAATGCGACTCACCCCTGCATTTCGCCAGGCGATATTGTAGACGTTGGGCCGGTTCAGCATTTCCAGGAAACGGTCGCCGAGCTGTCCGCCGGCATTGAAACGCTCATCAATGATGAAACCTTTCTTGTCTATCTGCGCGTAGAACTGCCGCAGTAACTCCGTCTGTCCATCGCCGCCGGTATTGGGCATATACATGTACCCGATATCGCCATTGCTCAGGTCAGATACTTTCTTCCGGTTGGCTTCGATCCACTCGAGGTGGCGAAGCCTGCGCTCCTGGCCCGCGTTCAGTGTTTCAATCAGCACATCACGCGCGCCGTTCATGTTCGGCTGGCTGTTCACTTTCAGGATGACGCTCTGGCCAGCACTGCCCTCAAAGGCGGCATAGGGATCCCTCGTTGCATCCACCGGGTTGCCGTTTACGGCGAGGATATAATCGCCCTCCTTTACATTCACTCCACTAACGTCAAAGGGCGACCGAACTTCATTGTCCCAGGCGGCCGGGCGCACGATACGCTTGATACGATAGGCCCCATTGGACAGTTCCCAGTCGATTCCCAGGAATCCGTGTCCACGGTTGCTGGAAGGCTCCACATCGCCGGTACGGGCATAGGTATGTCCGGCGGCCAGTTCCGCGATCATCTCCTGCTGGATATTGATCACATCCCAGCGGGTGATGGCATGTTCCATCAGCCCCTTGTATTGTTTGTGCATTGCGTTCCAGTCTACCTGCTGCATGGCAGGATCATAGAAGAAATCACGGTAGCGGCGCCAGGTGTCTTCAAAAACCTGGTTCCATTCCTCTTTCGGGTTGAGGGTCATTTCCATGGCCGAGGTACGCAAAGGTTTCTCGATGCGCTGATCGGGTGCGGGCTTAATAATACCCATATTCGGACCTTGCATGACAAGTATGGACTTGCCATCGCCGGAAACAACGTATGCGTTGACGTTAGCCAGTATCCTTTTCTCTTCCCGCTTGTCCGCGTCATAGGTATACAGCGCCGGCTGTTCTCCGCTCGCGCCGGAATTCGGAAAACGATGGTAGACCAGCTTGCCATCGGCTACGGCGATGGTGGAATAGTTCCCGGCCGGTACCGGCAATACCTGCACGCGGGCTTCAAAACCTTCGGGCTTGACGGTGATGGACTTCGGCGTTTCCGCAGGTTTGGGAGCAGCGGCTGCACCGGGTGCGGCAGGCTTGGCTGCTTCTGCAGATTTGGCCGGGGCTGCCGCGGAATCCGACTGGATTTTCACCTCATCGTTTTTGGGTGATAAAAGGCTTTTCGCCGAAGGATCCAGGGTTGCATAGGCAATCTGGGTGGAATTAGGATAAATCCAGGTCCCATCCAGGCTGCTGTAAACCGGCTGCAAACGGCGGTCGGTCTGGAAATACAGGTACTTACCCGTATTATCGAACACGGGATCGTTATCATTGTAGTACCCGGCCGTGAGCTGGTACTCCTTTTTTTCGGGTATGCTGTACAGGTAGATGGCCGAATTCAGGTTTTCAAGGGCCTTGCTGTAGGCAATCCAGTTATTGTCCGGGCTCCAGCTAAGCCTGAACCCACGCAGGGCATTATACGTATTCAGTTCCGTTTTCCCGATCTGCATGATATCGCCCGAAGCCACCGTGATCACTTTGATCTCCTGGAGGTGGTTGATGAAGGCAATTTTCTTGCTGTCGGGGCTCCAGAACAGGGACCAGCCCATGCCGCTGTTGAAATTGGTGAGCTTCTTCTTGCTGCCGTCTTTCTGGTCCTGGATCCATATATTGTATTCTCCGCTCTCATCGCTCCACCAGGCGATATGCCGTCCATTGGGGCTCCAGGCCGGGCGCTGGTCGAAGGCGCCGCTGCTGCGGGTGATATTCATCACGGGTCCGTTCTCAGCCGGAACGTTGAACAATTCACCCCTCGCTTCCAGTACCACTCTTTTACCATCGGGGGCGATATCGCCGCCGCTTACACGGTTCCCCACATTCTCCGGCCGCGGCATCAGGGTGGCGAAATCCGTCACTACGCTGAT
>JALOMP010000357.1 GCA_025455365.1 Chitinophagaceae bacterium
GTCCCGTCGCTGGTCATCGTCCAGATGGTTACCACATAGGGTTTTAGCGCTTCGGTTGGCTGGTATTCCCGGTATAGCAGTTGCATGTTGACTAAAATTAAGAAATGAATGAAATGCCCGTAGGCGATTTGGGATCAAAGGCCCTGGAAGAAGACCGCTTCTGATTCCACGGCTTGCAGACGCTTGGTTTTCAGCGAGCTATAGTCCGGCGACGCATACCAGGCTTCCGCTTTTTCCATGGACGGAAATTCAATCATCACCGGGAAAACAGGGCTGGACTGTCCCTCTTTGACGGAAAAGGGACCTCCGATTACAATGTAGCGACCATCAAATTGATCCACCGTACGCAGGACTTTCTGGCGGTATTCCTGCATGACCGCTTCGTTTCGGATGTTTCGGATGTCGAAGTAACAATACGCTGCCATAACTATTTTTTTGCTGGATCAAAAATAGCCTGTGGACGGTCCAGGGTTTTGAAGAAATCCGACATGTTTTGAGCGACTTGTCGGCAAACTTTATGACTGTTTGGCGCGAGTCTACCCCAACATCTTATCATACACCTGTTATATCATCCGTTCTTCTCCGCCGATGGAAGCGCTGATATCGAAGGATTTTATACTGGTTGTATTTTGAAGGATTCCAGCGAGTAGCGATTGATACAATTGATTGTCATGGGCGATGTCGGTATATGTTACGGATCCTATTTTCAAACAATACAGTACCGCCTGCAAGAACGGTTTGAACTGCAGTAACAAGATGTATGGGATTGCCCTTCCCTTTATGCGGTTGCCTCAGCCATTTTCCGGGCAATATGATCCATCACCTCTTTAAGTTCTTTTTCGGGGCTAAAATCAAGAAATTTCAGGTCTTTTTCTACCCGTGCGGTATGTCCTGGGGGCAGGTAGAATATATCGCCTGTTGTCAGGGTCTCTGCCGTGCCATCCGTATAATTGACCAACATTTCACCCTCAACAATGTATCCCCAGTGCGGGCACTGGCAACTGTCATTTTTAAGCCCCTGGAGTAAAGGGGAGAAGTCTGTGCCTGCCGGAATTTCGTTGAAGGCAACGGTCATTCCTCCATAGCCTGGAAGACCGCGCATGGTTGTCCCGGGTCCTTGCATGGTTACCGGAATGTCTTCTTTCTTCATCTTCATGTGAATGAATTTAGAAGGTTAAGAAAATGATGCCCTAAAGGAAGCCTAAACCAGGGTAAAGAACTGGAGTGTTCACCTTTTCAAAGCGTTCCGGATACTGGTGATTTAATGGCAAAGTGGGGTGGATTGGACGGGCACCCAGGGTGAGATTTCTTTTGCTATATCCAAGGTAGGGAATATCCCTGAAAATAGGCGTGTGAAATCAGTACTAGTCGGCCCTCAGGCTCTTCACCGGGTTTGCGACGGCTGCTTTAACCACATGCCAGCTGATGGTTGCCATGGCAATGAAAATCGCCACCAGCGCGGACAGGGCGAAAACCCGCCAGCCAATGTTAATCCGGTAGGCAAAATCATCCAGCCATTGATGCATAAAATACCATGCGAGGGGCGTTGCGATCAGGGCCGCGATGACCACCAGCTTCAGGAATTCCTTTGAAAGCATCGCGACGATCCCGGTCACATTGGCACCCAATACTTTTCGGATCCCGATCTCCTTTATGCGTTGTTCAGCGGCGTAGATGGTCAGCCCCAGCAATCCCAGCGCCGCTATGAGAATCGCGAGCAGGGAAACGGCCAGGAAAATCGACTGCCTTATTTTATCATCCCGGTACAGCAGGTCCCATTGCCTGTCGAGGAAATGATATTCGAAAAGATGGTCCTGCTCGACACTCCGAAGAATGCCATCCATTTTTTTCAAAGTGGCATCGATATCGCCGCCTGTCAGTTTTACGGTGAAATAGTCAATACCGTGAACAGGGTTATTCTGATAACCCAGGATCATGGGTGCCAGCGGGTCGTGCAGTGATTGGAAGTTAAAATCCTTTACGATGCCTGCAACGGTTGCGGTGAATGGTTGTTCCAGTGAAGAGCGATTATCGCCGCCAAAGGTTACGGCAGGAATGGTGATGACCTGGCCCCGGGCATCGGTGATGCCCAGGATCTTTGCCGCCGTTTCGTTCAGCAGCACGGTCGTTGAGTCTGCATTGCCGGCTGAAATAAAATTTCGCCCTTGTAGCAACTTGATATTATAGGTAGAAAGAAATTGGTCGTCTACGCCAAAAAAATACATGTCATGTGCATTCGCAGGGTCGTTATTGCCCAGGTTGACTTTCACAGAAGGAATTGTTTTCCATTCCCCGGGAACCCTCGACGTGGCTGTGACTGATCTGACCTGGGCAAGCTTTGAAAATTCGTTCTTGATGGTGGCCGCGCTTCGTCGCACATATCCGCCGTTGATATCAATCACCACAAGCTTCTCCTTGTCGAAGCCCATGTCCTTATTATTTACATACTGCATTTGCTCGTAGATAATGATGGTGGCCGCGATCAGGACGATGGATACCATGAACTGGAAAACAACCAGCGATCGCCTTAATAAAATATTGCCCTTCCCCGGTTGAACCCGGCTTTTCAGCAATGACAAGGGATTAAGACTGGATTGAAACAGGGCAGGGTACAGGCCCGCCAGTAAAGTGACAATAGCCATCATTAGGGAGATGCCGATCCATATCCGGTAGTCGGTTTGCAGGTTGAACGTGAGCTGTTTTTCCGTGAACGCATTGAATGCCGGTAATAGCATATTGACAATGCCGATGGACAGTAGTACGGACAATAGGGTAACCAGCAATACCTCCGTGAGGAACTGGCCAACCAGTTTGGTCCTTGATGCGCCTGTCACTTTGCGTACGGCGATTTCCTTTCCCCTGTTTGTAAACCAGGCGGTTGAGAGATTCATGTAATTGATGCACGCGATAAAAATGATGTAGCAGGCTACGATCAGGAAAACATAGATATACGAAATGTTCCCTTTTTTCCCGGAAGTTCCTTC
>JALOMP010000358.1 GCA_025455365.1 Chitinophagaceae bacterium
TTCTGCTTCGGCAATATCATGATGCTGAGTTTCCCGGAATATTTCTCATCCGGGCAAATCTCCGAGAAAGGGCTTCGTGAACTGTTCAGCTACCTGAACCTGGCCCTGTCCCTGCCGGTGATCCTGTACAGCGCATCCGAGTTCTTTGTTTCGGCCTGGAAAGGACTGCGCCAGCGATGGCTGAATATTGACGCGCCCATCGCCCTGGCCATCCTCGTGGCATTCGGGCGCAGCCTGTATGAAATCCTCAGCGGCACCGGGCCCGGTTACCTGGATTCCATGAGCGGCATCGTGTTCTTCATGCTGATCGGACGATGGTTCCAGAACATGACTTATGACTCCTTTTCATTCGACCGCGACTACAAATCTTATTTTCCATTGGGCGTGACCGTGATCCGGGAAGATGCAGAGAAAAATATCCCGGTCAGCAAACTGGAGAAGGGAGATCGCATCCGGGTACGCAATGAGGAGATGATCCCCGCGGATGCCGTTCTCCGCAACGGCGATGCCCGTATTGATTACAGCTTTGTATCGGGAGAGCATACCCCCGTATTAAAACGCAGGGGTGAGTTGATTTATGCGGGCGGTAAGCAGTGCGGCAGTGCCATTGAACTTGAAGTGGTGACGCCCGCTTCCCAGAGTTATATCACGCAGCTCTGGAATAATGAAATCTTCCACAGTAAAAAGAATACGGAGAAATCATTCATCCACCCCTGGAGCCGGTATTTCACGTATGCATTGTTCACCATTGCGGCCATGGCGGCGATCTACTGGAGCAGGCAGGATCCGGCAAAGGTCTGGCCGGTGGTCACTGCCGTCCTGATCGTTGCCTGTCCATGTTCCCTGCTGCTGTCGGCCACCTTTACTTACGGCAATATGGTGCGCATTTTTGGCAGGAACAAGCTTTACCTTAAAAATGCGAATGTCATTGAAGCCCTTTCCAGGATTGATGCCATTGTTTTTGACAAAACCGGAACCCTTACCCATCACCAGGGTTCGGATATCCGTTACGAGGGTGAAACACTCCAGGACCGTGAACTGGCCCTGATTCATTCCGTTTCCCGGCAATCCGCGCATCCCCTGAGCCGCATGATCGCCCATTCCCTCGAACAGGAGCAACAGGAAAGCCTTCCGGTTACAGCGTACCGGGAGTTTGCGGGCCAGGGGGTGGAAGCTGTTGCGAACGATACGGTGGTCAGGCTCGGATCGGCCGGGTTCGTCAATGCCGGTGGGGAATCAAAATCGGCCAGGCAGGATATCGGCTCCCATATCTTTGTGGCGATCGACGGGCAACTGAAAGGGAACTTCACCGTCAGCAATGCTTACCGAAATGGGGTCCGGGAAATGGTGGCCATGCTGCGGCAGGACGGGTATCATCTGTACCTGCTCAGTGGCGACAATGACCTGGAAAGAAAAAACCTTGAATCCATCTTCGGTACGGGCATCCCCATGATGTTTGGACAAAGTCCGCAGGACAAGCTGGAATACGTAAAGACCTTACAGGAAAAAGGCCATCGCGTGCTCATGATGGGTGATGGACTGAATGATGCCGGTGCCCTTCGGCAAAGCCAGGTGGGCATCGCCGTTTCAGACAATACCAACCTGTTCACCCCGGCCAGCGATGCCATCCTGGACGGTGCCCATACCAACCGTTTCGCCAGCCTGCTCCGCTTCGCCCGTTCCGGCAAAACCATCGTCACCCTTAGTTTCATCCTCTCCATCCTGTATAATGTTGTTGGGCTGGGGTTTGCTACCCAGGCCATGCTATCCCCCCTTGTAGCCGCCATCCTGATGCCGGCCAGTTCCATCAGCATCGTCATCTTCGTTTCCCTTGCTTCCAACTGGAGTGCCCGCAGGAAGGGGCTGGAGGCCTGAAAACGGCAATTGGGTCCCGGAAGCCGACCTCCCGGTGTCCCGACCCTACTTTACCGGATGCCTGTAACCGAAGGCAAAAAAAGCATACACGTCTCCACTCCACGCATTACATTCGTAGCTCCTGTTGATCCGGTCATATGAAATTGTTCCACAACATGACACAGGCATGACGAAGATCAGTTTTCACCACGATACCCATCATTCCACAACGGGGGGCCGGCGAATACTTTTGACCACCCATTCGTAGACCATGAGCGTAATCATCATCCTGATTGCATGCAGCATTCTTATCGCCGGTGGATTCCTGCTGGCATTTCTATGGTCTGTACGGAATGGACAGTACGATGATGACTATACGCCCTCGGTGAGGATGCTCTTTGACGATCCTCCTGCCAAAAAAACAGAAGAAAACCCTTCATCCAACCATCAAACCAATCCATAATGCAAGTTGAAAAGTTCTATTACGACAACCGGATCGTAAAAAATTTTGCCATTGCCACCATCCTCTGGGGTGTGGTGGGCATGCTGATCGGGGTATGGGTAGCCCTGCTCCTGGTCTTCCCGAGCTGGAATATCGGGGGCATCTCCGTTGGCAAAGAAACCATTGGCCTGAGTTTCGGGCGGCTGCGTCCCCTGCACACCAATGCGGTGATTTTCGCATTTGTGGGCAATGGCATCTTCATGGGATATTATTATTCCCTGCAGCGCCTGTTGAAAGCCCGCATGGCCAGTGATATGCTGAGCCGGATCCACTTCTGGGGCTGGCAGCTGATCATTGTTGCAGCGGCCCTGACCCTTCCCCTGGGCATCACCACCAGCAAGGAATATGCGGAGCTGGAGTGGCCGATTGATATCGCCATAACGCTGATCTGGGTTGTGTTTGGATGGAATATGTTTGCCACGATCCTGAAACGCCGGGAGCGCCACCTCTATGTAGCTATCTGGTTTTACATCGCCACATTTGTAACCGTAGCCGTGCTGCACATCGTAAACTCGATGGCTTTACCGGTCTCCTTCCTGAAAAGTTATTCGATGTATGCCGGCGTGCAGGACGCGCTGGTACAATGGTGGTACGGGCACAATGCCGTGGCATTCTTCCTCACAACA
>JALOMP010000359.1 GCA_025455365.1 Chitinophagaceae bacterium
AAACAAAGGAGGTCATTCGGGCCAATAAAACCATCGGGATTAAAAATGAGAGTTTTTCCAAACTCCTCGGGGGCATGTACCAGAATATAAACGTGTACAACAACTTTCTTCCGGTTTTCGACCTGCTTTTTGTCAGCCCGCTTTCAGACAACGGTGATGCCTGGTATAATTACAAGGTGCCGGATACCCAGTTCATTGGCGGGAAACGATATTTCCACTTTGTCTTTACGCCCAAGAACCGCAACACCAATACATTCCAGGGCGATGCGTGGATCGCAGACAGCAGCTATGCCGTCCAGAAAATGAACCTGCGACTGTCCACCGGCGCCAATGTGAACTTTATCGAAAAACTCTCCCTGGTGCAGGAATACCAGCTGGTGAATGACAGCACCTGGTTCCTGGCCAAGGACAAGTTCGTTGCTGACTTCCAGTTGATGGGGAAAAATACCCTCAATTTCGTGGGCCGGAAAACCACCACCTACAGGAACATTCAAATCAACGACAGCAGTGTACTGTCCGCGCTGGACACTGAATTACACCGGGAAACGGTAAACATGAATGCCGGTGCGATGGAAATGACCGACAGTTTCTGGGTCAGCAACCGGCATGAGGAACTGAGCCATACGGAAAAGTCCATCTACAAAATGGTGGACACGCTCCTGAAATCCCCCCAGTATAAAAGCTGGTCCGAATGGCTCAACTTTATCGGTACCGGTTACATGAACGTGGGCAATTTCCAGATCGGACCCTGGTTCAACTGGATGAGCTATAACATACACGAGGGATACCGCGTGCGTTTCGACCTGGGCACGAACCACAAATTCAGCGAGAAGTTCTATTTCACCGGGTACCTGGCTTACGGTTTCAAGGACCAGGCCATCAAAGGCAAGATCGAAGGAATCTGGCAGTTTCAGCGCAATCCCCGGCACCGGCTGCATGCCATGTGGAAGGACGATATTGATTTTGGGCAGACCTACTATGATGACGTGAGCTTCGATAACATCTTCACGCTGGCCGTTAGCAAAAGCCAGGTGCCGATCAAATTGATCCGCATCAATCACCAGGCGCTGGAATACACCAAGGAATGGAAAAGCGGCCTGGGGGTAACCCTCTCGGCCAACCGAAAAATATTCAACCCGCTGCTAAACCTGCCACCGGCTTCCGAGTTTCCGTCGCCGGAGACCGGGGAGCCCTTCCATAACTTTGAACTCAGCGCTAAAATCCGGTTTGCATACCTCGAGAAATTCCTGGAAAACGAATTTTTCCGTACCAGCCTTGGCAGTGATTTCCCGATTACGGAACTCAGGGTTTCCCGTGGGATCCCGGGCGTCATGGGCAGCGCATACAGTTACACCAAATTGAATGTAATGGTGTCCAACGACCAAAAAATCCCGCCCTTCGGCGCCTTGCATTACAACTTCTATGCGGGCCGTGTCCTGGGAACCGTGCCTTATATGTTGCTGAACATTGCGCCGGGCAACGAGATTTATTACTACAACCAGTATGCGTTCAACCTCATGAACCGTTACGAATACATCATGGACCGCTACGCGGGCATGCAGGTGGAACACAATATCGGCAACGGCATTTTCAGGTTCCTGCCCTTGCATCGTTTCCTCAAATTCCGGCAGTTCTGGAATGTCAAGATGATCTGGGGCGAACTCAGCCAGGAAAACAAGGACCTCAACTTCGTGAATGGGCATTCCTTTCAAAGCCTGGATGGAAAGACCTATATCGAAGTGGGTACGGGCGTGGATAATATCCTGCGATTTTTCAGGCTGGACCTGGTATGGCGCGTGGCGCCCACGCCCATGCCGGAAGAAAAGTATAAACGATTCGGTGTATTCGGGAGTTTCCGACTGTCTTTTTAAAAGCGATTGGCCCGCTAACGCCCTTATGCAAGCATTGCCGGGCATGGTACGCCGGCGACCGCTAATGAAAGGGCATTCCAAGCCTGGTGCATGCTACTGTCCCGAAGTTGACGAGGAAAAGCGGCATCGCACATTGATTCGGTATCATTCCATAACTTTCCCTTATGCCAACACAATCCCGCCGGACCTTCCTGCGCAACGGCCTTGCAGCAGCGGCTTCGATGCTGATACCTCGCCCTTTTCGTTTCTCGGGCCTTGTAATGACCGTGCGCGGGGCCGTACCTGTTTCAGCCCTGGGACCAGTGCTGGTGCATGAGCATGTACTGGTGGATTTTATTGGTGCGGAGAAAGCCAGTCCCGATCGATACGATCGCCAGGAGGCATTCAACACCATCATTCCCCATCTCCAGGAACTGTATAAAAAAGGCTGTCGCACCCTGGTGGAATGCACTCCTCAATTCCTCGGCAGGGACCCGTTGCTCTTAAAACGACTTTCCGAATCCAGCAAGCTCCATATCCTGACCAACACCGGTTATTACGGTGCGGCTGAGGAAAAATTCCTGCCCGCTTCCCTGGCCGTTGAAACCGCACCTTCCCTCGCGGCACAATGGATCGCAGAGTATGAAAAGGGCATCGCGGGAACCGGCATCCGGCCGGGATTCATGAAACTGGGTGTGGACGATGTGCCGTTCACGGAAAATATCCGGAAGATCCTGCTGGCAGGCGCACTCACCTATACCTCCACGGGCATACCCGTGGCCATTCATACCAGCAAAGGCGCCGCACCCGCACAGGAGGAACTGCGCATTCTCAGCGAAGCGGGCGTGCCGGCCAATGCCTGGATCTGGGTACATGCACAGAACGAGAAAAACACGGAAGCGTTTGAAGCTATCGCCAGGCTGGACGGTTGGGTGGAACTGGACGGATACCAGCGGGACCAGACGGATGAATATGTCCGGCTCCTGCTGCAGTTGCGTAAAAGCAAGTGCCTGCACCGTGTACTGGTTTCGCAGGATGCAGGCTGGTACCATGTAGGCGAAGCGGGCGGGGGTAGCTATCGCCCCCATACAGACATCTTTGATTACCTGTTACCCGCCTTACGCAA
>JALOMP010000077.1 GCA_025455365.1 Chitinophagaceae bacterium
ATCCACGATCTTCATGTCCTTCACCCCTTCCGCGCCATCCACGGGAACGATTGGCTGTTTGTTATCCAGGATGATGGCCGCCATCTCGTCCATCTGTACCGTCTGGTGCGTGACGTGCGGGAAGCGCAATTCCCCTTTATGCGTTCGGCCCTCTATCGGGCCGTAGCCGGTGGCGGGTTGCAGCTCGCCGAAGCCGCGTTCACCGTTGAGGAAGAATTTGTCGAGGTTGTTCATGCTGTAGGTCGATAAGCAGGATGCAATGGCCCCGCTGGGAAAGCCCAGCTGGAAGGTGATCGTCTCATCCACGCCTTCCTTGAATTTCACCGGGTCTGTCTTGGTTTCCTGGGCCGTGACCCAAACCGGTTCTTCGCCCACCATATAGCGGGCGCCATTAACCGAATAGATACCGATGTCCATCATGGCGCCGCCGCCGGCCAGTTCCCTGGTCAGGCGCCACTGGCCCGGGTTGCCAATGCGAAAGCCGGACAGGCCCTGGAAGAACAACACCTTTCCGAATTCGCCCGCTTTCCGCATGCGAATGATCTCAAGGGTCTTGGGTTCGAAATGCATGCGATAGCCGATCAGGAGTTTCACGCCGGCTTTGTTGCAGGCATCCACCATTTCTTGCGCTTCGGTGGCATTCACCGCCATGGGCTTCTCGCAGATTACGTGTTTGCCAGCCCGGGCCATGCGGATTGCTTGCTCCTTGTGCAAGGCATTGGGTGTAATCACATAGACCGCGTCGATGTCGGGATTGTTTTTGATCCCGTCCATATTCTCGTAGTTGTAGCAGTTCTTATCGGGAATATTGAAGCGTTGCTGCCAGTCCCTGATTTTCGAAGGCGTGCCGCTGATGACCCCCGAAACCTCTGCGCGCTTGCAGGCTTTCATCGCGTCGGCCACCCGGTTAGCATATCCGCCCAGGCCCATGATGGCCACACGGAGTATTTTTTCGTTTTCGGCGCGGCATTCGTTGATGGTGGATACCAGGGGCACGGCCATCAGCGGTGCCGCGAAGGTCTGCAGGAAGGATCGGCGGGTGGGCATGGCTTCTTTGATTTTGACTTTGAAATTAAATCATATCGACTCATCAACGAGGTACAAAATCGATTCATAATTCTTCGTCACCGCCTCGCTCATCGCCATCTCGCAGGTGCGGGTGGTAGAATAGTAGCCGTCGTATGATTGCGTGGTTACTTCGGCAGCTTCGGCGGCCGTGGCCGATGTGGTGAGCACGGGGAACAGAAAACCCCGGTCGCCTGCCATGCCGCAGCAACCGGACTGCAGGGGCACGGTCACATCTGTGGTGCAGGCCCTGGCAACGCGCACGAGCTTGTCCACCGTATGCATCTTCTCGAGCGAACACACGGGATGCAGGACAATGCGCCTATTTGCCTGCCGGATTTGCACACGCGGCAACACCATATCATGCAGGAAATCCACCGTGTCCAGGATTGTCAGGCGGTCGAATTTCTCTTTGCGTGACGCATCCAGCACGGGCCTCAGCTGCTGTAAGGTATACGCACAGGAACTCACATCGGTCACGACGGGCAACAGCCCCTGGCGGCTGTCTTCCCATAAAAGGTCGATCATGCGGTTGGCCGTAAAGCGCTGTGCGTCTGCAAAGCCTTTCGAGCCAAAGACCTGGCTGCAGCAACTGCCCTGGATGTCTTTCAGCAAGGTCACATCGATTCCAGACTTTTGGGATACACTGAGAAAAGCCTCCACCAGGTTTTTCTCCTTGCCCGGGTAGGTACCCATCACCCGCGTGATGCAGGACGGGAAATACACCACAGACGCTTTCGCTTCGGGCAAACGATTCCTGTCAGCCTCCTGCATTACGGAGAGACGCGGCGGCTTGGGCATCTGCATGCTCCACAAGGGTATGGCCGGGATGATCCTTCGCAGGGCGGTCGTCAGCCGGGTCATTGCCCGCTGGCCGAATACCCGGTTGATGACATGCCCCATCTGCAGGCCCGCACGTACAAAGTTTTCAACGATGGAAAAATGCTTCGCCACCCAGAGGGCGCGGCGGTTGGCCGCCAGCGAATGGTTCTCCCTGCGCAACCGTTTCACCAGGTCTCCCGTGTTGATGTCCACCGGGCAGGCGGTGGCGCAGAGCCCGTCCACCGCGCAGGTGTCCAACACCTCGTGCTGGCACTGCGTTAGCAGTTCATCGTAATCTCTTCGCTTCCCGGCCATTTCCAACCCTTTCAGCACACGTCGGATCACAATTCTTCGCCTGGGCGTGGCTGTTATATCGCGACTCGGACATCGATGTTCGCAGTAGCCGCATTCGATGCATCGATCCACTTCCTCCTCTACCGTAGGCAGTTCCTTCAGATCGCGGATATGTGCTTCGGCGTCCGCATTCACAATCACCCCCGGGTTGAGCAGGCCCTCGGGGTCCACCGCTTCCTTGATTTGCCTGATGATGGCATAGGCCTCGCCACCCCACTCGGTTTCCACGAAGGGGGCCATGTTGCGACCGGTACCATGCTCGGCCTTGAGTGTGCCCTTGTATTGGTGTACTACCAGGTCCACCACGTCCCGGATAAAACGGTCGTACCGGTTCACTTCGTCCGGGGTGTTGAACGACTGCGTCACGACGAAGTGAATATTCCCGTCCTTCGCATGGCCGAAGATGATGGCATTATCGTATTGGTATGCTCTGAACAGCTTTTGCAGGTCAAGGACGGCATCGCCCAGCAATTCAACGGGGAAGGCCACGTCTTCCAGGATCACCGTGGTGCCGCTTTTGCGCACGGCACCTACGGCGGGGAACAAGCCCTTGCGGACCTTCCAATAGAAATCCTGTTGCTTCGGATCTTCCGTGAATTCGGGTGCATTGATCATGTTCAGGGCAGCAGCCTGCTGCATAAACCCATCCACGCGCTGCCGTAAAGCGTCCGTTGTCTCCTCCTGGAATTCCACCAGCAGGGCGGCGGCGGATTCAGGCAGGGTCTGGACGATGGCCGGCATGCCGGGCAGTTTTTCCACCGCGCGCAGGGAAGCGCGGTCCATGAGTTCCACCATCATCGCGCCGAGTTCGGTCAGTGGCAGGATGGCCTGGCAGGCGTCATATATGGTAGGGAAATATAATAGGGCCGTGGACTTGCAGGGATGGTCAGGAACGGTTTCCATCACCGCCTCGGAAATAAAAGCCAAAGTTCCCTCCGCGCCAACCAGCAGGTGTGCGAGGATGTCCAGGGGATGTTCATAATCGACAAAGGCGTTCAGTGAATATCCTACGGTGGTCTTGGTGCGGTATTTCCCGCGGATCATGTCATACAAGTCAGCATTGCCGAGTATCTTTTTTCGGATAGCCGTCAGCGTTTGGTATAACCCTTCGCATTCCGTGGCGAAGCGCGGGTAGTCCTCATTGTATTCCGTGCTGTATGTCCGGCCGTCTGGGAGGATGAAACGGATATACTTCGTGGTGTGATAGGAATTCTGCACCACCCCGCAGCACATGCCGCTGGCGTTGTTAGACAGGATTCCCCCCATCATGGCTGCACTGATGCTGGAGGGATCGGGACCGATTTTCCGGCGATATTTTTTCAGGTGTGCGTTGACCATCGCCCCTGTAATACCGGGTTGCACGCGCACGTATTTCCCATACTCTTCCACGCCGATGCTGTTCCAGTACCGGCTCAAATCCACCAGGATACCATCCGTGATGGATTGGCCACTCAGGCTGGTGCCGCCCGCACGGAAGACGAGGGGAATACGGTGTTGATGCGAAAACCTGAACAGGGCTACAATCTCCAGATCCGTCTTCGGCAATACTACGGCCTTGGGCAGGAGATGATAGAAACCGGCATCGGACGCATAGGATACGCGATCGATCAGTCGGGTCTTTACCCGTTCAGACGGAAGGACAGCAAGCAGCGCATCCAGGGGAAAGGCATCACGGGCAACAGGGCTGGTCATCGCCCTAAAAATACGCTGCTAAACGCAAAGGCGAACCGTTGCACAGAACGATTCGCCCTTTAAGTACGGAGAAAAAACCACTGATTATGAAAAGTCGTTTTACTGTTAGAGCGTAAAGCGCAGGGTAATGCCCCAGGTGCGTGGATCGCCCAGCACGGCGGCATAGTGACCGGCGCTGCCCGCGGCAGGCAGCAGTTGTTCGAAATAGTCTTTGTTCAGGATATTGCGGCCCCAGAGAAAGACCGACAATCCTTCGCTGGCGCGGAAACCGATGCGAGTATTTAACAGGGAGTATCCTTCGATGTTGAGAAACTGCGAGGGCGATGGACTGGAGGAGAATTCGCTCCGGTAGTAGAGATCAAATCCTACAAAATACTTTCCATCAAATTTGCGGAAAAGCTTCTGCGTCTTGGACGTGAGTTCCCCGCCAAGCGAACCGGCCCATTTAGATACGCCCGGTAATCGACCGCCGGAAATGTCCTTGAAGGCAGTGGTACCACCCACTTCTTCCAGGGGCACGGGGGCATTGGTGAACTTCACATATTTGGCATCGGTATAGGCGACTGCACCATAGATGCGGAGTGCATCGGTAAAGCGGATCGCCCCTTCCAGTTCCACGCCCACTACGCGCACCCGCTCGGCATTGGCCAGGTAGCCGCGGTTCACACCCACTTCCGGCGTTTGCACCTGGGTCTGGTAATCACGGATGTCCGTGTGATGGAAAACGATATTCAGGAAACTCTTATCCGTGGGATTTGTTTTGAGTCCGAATTCATAGTGAAAAACATATTCCGGTTTTACCTCGGCCAGGTCAATCATCACTTCTCCGTTCTGGGTGGGAAGGCCGCCCAGGTTGACGCCCACAGGCTTATAGCTGGTGGATACCGTGGCAAACGCGTTAAGTTTCCGGGACGCGCGATAGCTCATTGTCAACTGTCCGGAGAAATTACTCTCCTTCACATCGGTGGCAAATGCCTGGTCTGTGTATACGAGTCGCTTCAAGGCCAGCAAGGCGGGATCGGTGGTCTCCAGGCCGCCATAGGTTTTTCGATCGAAGTCGACCGATTTCTGGTCATAGTTATACCGAATCCCCGGCAACACATGGAGCTTGTCTGTGATGGCCCAATCCAGCTGGCCGAACACGGCGCCGCCAAAACTTTGCAAACGCGATGTGGTTTTGATACCGTAGCCATCGAAGAGGCCCGGGGTGGCCCAGAGCGGGCTGGGGGTGCTTTGGGAAAAGCGCCATTGTGCGGAACCGCTTTCTTCCGTATGCACCGGATCGGTATTCAGGTCCTGCCAGAGACCGAATGCACCGACCACACCGCTCAGGCGGGGACTGAAATCGCCCGCATAGCGGATTTCCTGGGTAAATTGTTCGTGCCTGGAGGTGGCGGCAGAGCGGGTGAGTACCGGCAGGCCGGTGAAGTCGCGGTCGTTGCTGGGATCCCAGTTCCAATATCGCCAGGCCGTGGTGGAGGTCAGGGTGCCGGAACCGATTTTAATGTCGGCATTCAGCGAAACGCCGCCCAGCTGGTTGCCCGAACGCCAGGGCACATCGTGATCGATTTTGCGGTCGAATGGATTCCGGTTGGGGATATCGTAATCAAGGTCGCTGATGATGTTTTCGAACTGCCGGTACGGCACTCTCTTGGTGGTGACCACGCCGGCAAAAACCTGTGCGTAGCCATCGGGTTTTTGATCGGTGATATCGCCGATCAGTGTCAGCTTGATCCGGTCAGTGGGCTGGTAAAGGAGTTGGGCCCTTACACCAAGGTTATTCAAATCATTCACGGGTTTTTCAGTGGCTGTATTGTAGAGCAATCCATTGCGCTGGGTACCGGAGAAAGATACCCGACCGGCCAGTTTCGGGGCAACCTGGCCCGTCACAGACGCCTTAGCTTGTATGAAACCATAATTCCCATAGCTCACTTCGAAGGCCGCGCCTGGCGTAAATGAAGCCGCGCGGGTGGTAATATTGAAAGCACCGGCCGTTGTGTTCTTTCCAAAGAGGGTTCCCTGAGGACCGCGTAGCACTTCCACCTGGTCGATATCGATAAAATCCAACGTAGTTGCAGCAGGCCGTGCATAATAAACCCCATCAATATAGAAGCCCACGCCGGGATCGATGCCATCATTGGTAAGTCCAAAAGTGGACCCTAAGCCTCGGATATTCAGCGTGGTGTTTCGGGGATTGGAGGAATAGAACTGTACCGTGGGTACGAATTCTTTTATTCGGCTCACATTGAAACTGCCGGTCTCATCCAGCTGCCTTCCTGTAACGATTGATATGGCGATGGGAACATCCTGTGCAGCCTCGCTTCGGCGGCGCGAGGTAATCACCACCTCCAGGATATCGTTGATGTCCTGCAGGGCAAACTCGAGGTCCTTGCCAGGGTCTGCGTTGATTTGCTGCTCCACGGGCTTGTACCCTGCCGATGATATACGGAGCGTATAAGGATAGGTGTCCGGGACCTGGATTCGATATCTGCCCAGGCTGTCTGCTACCGCCAGGCTTCCCTGGCCAGCCACTTGCACGGAGGCAGCGGCGGCTGGCGATCCGTCCTTATGCAGGACCCTGCCCTCGAGGAATTTCTGGGCCTGGGACGAAAACGAAAAAAAGAAGAGGGCGACGGTCAAGGTTACGCAGATGCTGACACTTCTCATGGTTTGCTTTTTTGGTCTCCTGTCGCTCCCGCACATACCCCGGCCAGGCCATCATCCAAAGAGATACAGCCCCGGCACAGGCATCGCAAATCGGGCGGGAGAAGCGACAAAAACTAGTTGTCTACTAAATTGGTAGACAAAAGTAAGGGATTGGTTGATTCCACCAAATTTATTTTCTACAATTTTAGTAGACTATTCTGGCGCCCTTGGTAGTCGTGCTTTACAGGGGATCGCATGGAGAAGATCGGTAGAAGTACCGGAGGATACTATAAGGTTCGTTGGTCTTGAATCGCTGTTATGGATTTCAGGGATTCGGACTGACGGAGGTCCATCCTCCATCCACCACCAGGCACTGGCCCGTGATATGCCTTGCCTCATCCGAGACGAGAAAGAGCGCCGCACTGGCGATATCAGACACCGTCCCGGGCCTGCCCATCGGGGTTAGCCGGCTCCAGGTGGAGATATAGTCGGGGTCCTCCAGGGTGCGCTCCGTGAGCGTGGCCCCCGGTGCGATGGTATTCACATTGATTCCGTGCGCGGAGACTTCCACCACCAGGTTTTTGGCCAGCATGTTGATGGCTGCCTTCGTCATCGCATAGGCTGCAAGATTTTTGTGCGCCTGGATTCCCACCACCGATGAAGTGAATAACAGGGACCCGCCGCTTCCCTGTTGAATCATCTGCTTAGTGGTAGCCTGGGCCAGGAAGAATGTTCCGGCCAGGTTGACCTCCATGACGCGACGAAAAGCTTCCGGTGTATAATTAAGGAAATCACCAAATAGCGTGATGCCCGCATTGGCGATGGCAATATCCAATTTTCCAAATCGATCTACGGCCGTGTCTACCATGGCCTGTATGATGAGGGGATCGCTGCAATCGCCCGTCACGGCAATGCAGTGTCCACCATCCTCGCGGATCATCATCTCCGCGGCCTGGGCCAGTGTTTCATCCTGATCGTTCAGTACAATCGAAGTTCCTTTCCGGGCCAGCATACGGGCGATCTTGAGCCCGATGCCCTGCCCGGCGCCGGTGATGATGGCTGATTTTTCAAGTGGGATCATATGGCGATGGATTAGTGAGAATCACGGGTGACCTTACTGCCGGATGCGCCGCGCAGGAAATCCATATCGGCCCCCAGGTGCGATTGCTGCACATGCTGCTGGTACAGACCTACATAGCCGCGTTGCTGCACCGTGTGCGATGCCCTCCAGGCGGCGTGCCGGGTTGCCAACTCGTCGTCATCCACCAGCAGCTGCAGGCTGCGGGCCTCCACATCCAGTTCGATCCAGTCGCCATCCCGCACCAGCGCCAGGGTGCCGCCCGTGGCGGATTCCGGCGATACATGCAGGACCACAGTCCCGAACCCCGTCCCACTCATGCGGCCGTCCGAAATACGGACGATATCCTCCACCCCCTCTTCCAGCAGCTTTTTCGGCAGGGCCATATTGCCCACTTCCGGCATGCCGGGATAACCCACGGGACCCACATTTTTCAACACCAGCACACTATCCCTGGTAACCGGCAGGTCCGGATCGTCTATTCGTGCATGATAGTCTTCAATATTATCGAAAACCACTGCCTGACCTTTATGCTTCATCAAATGGGGCGATGCGGCAGAGGGCTTGAGCACAGCGCCTTCGCTACAAAGGTTCCCCTTCACCACGGCAATGCCGGACATCTCCTTAAAGGGTTTGTCCATGGTGCCGATTACTTTCTCGTCATAGGTCACGGCCTCTGCATAATTTTCTGCAATCGGTTTGCCGCTGACGGCGATCGTTCCGTGATGCAGTTTCTCATGGAGTTGCCTCATGACAGCCGGAAGTCCCCCGGCATAATAGAAGTCTTCCATGAAATATTCGCCCGATGGCTGCAGGTTGGCAAGGAGGGGTATGCCCTGCGAAAACCTGTCGAAATCCTCCAGGTTCAGTTCCACCCCGATCCTTCCGGCAATCGCCAGCAGGTGGAGGACGAAATTGGTAGAGCCGCCAATTGCGGCATTGACCATGATGGCATTCTCGAAAGCTTCACGGGTAAGAATATCCGAAAGTCGCAGGTTTTCTTTCACCATGTCCACGATGCGCTGTCCGGAATATTGCGCAAGCACTTTACGGCGACTATCCGCCGCCGGGATGGCCGCATTGTCTGGCAGGGTCAGGCCCAGGGATTCCACCATGCAGGCCATGGTGGAGGCCGTACCCATGACGGCACAATGGCCGCGGCTGCGGCACATAGACGCCTCCGCCATCCGAAGTTCCGCTTCGGTCATTTCCCCGCTGCGCACGGCGTCGTTAAATCGCCACACGTCGCTGGTGCCGATGGTCTTGCCCCGAAACCTTCCCGTAAGCATAGCGCCGCCGGACACCACGATGGTAGGCAGGTTTACACTGCAGGCGCCCATAACCAGCGAAGGGGTTGTCTTGTCGCAACCGCAAAGCAGGACCACACCATCCATGGGATTGGCGCGGATCGATTCCTCCACGTCCATGCTCGCCAGGTTACGGTAAAGCATAGCCGTAGGTTTGATCAGGGTCTCGCCCAAAGACATCACGGGGAATTCCACGGGAAACCCGCCGGCGGCGATCACGCCTTTCTTGACGGATTCCGCCAGTTCGCGGAAATGCGCGTTGCAGGGTGTAAACTCGCTCCATGTATTGCAGATGCCGATCACCGGCCTGCCCCGGAATTCCTCATCGGGGATACCCTGGTTCTTCATCCAGGCGCGGTAAATGAACCCGTCCTTGCCGGTCCTGCCGAACCAGCCCTGGCTACGCAAACCTTCCTTATTCATGGTTGGGAACTTTGACTTAAAGTAAGTAAAAAAAACCAGTTAATGGGAAGGGAACGACAGCGCTGAAAACATGGGAAAATGCCATTCTATCGTTTCATCTCCTCGAGCAGTTTCTGCATCCGGAACATTTCATCCCGGAGCCGGGCGGCTTCCATGAAATCCAGGTCGCGTGCGGCCTTCTCCATGGTTTTCTTTGTCTGCCTGAGGGCCTTTTCCAATTCAGGTACGGTTTTATAGGTGGGTTGGTCCTCCGCGACGGCCACCAGGTCATCGTCCGGGGCCAGGGCACCCGGCGTAGAAGGATCATATCCCTTCACGTCCAGCACGGAGGTTTGCGCGAAGACCTGTTCCTTGCTTTTCGTCACTGTCCTCGGGGTGATGCCATGGGCCTCGTTGAAAGCGATCTGCTTGGCGCGGCGGCGATTGGTTTCATCGATGGTTTTCTGCATGCTGCCGGTCATGATGTCAGCGTAAAAAATCACGCGTCCGTCTACGTTCCGGGCGGCCCTGCCGGCTGTCTGTGTCAGGGACTTTTCATTGCGCAGGTACCCTTCCTTGTCGGCGTCCAGGATAGCCACCAGGGACACCTCGGGCAGATCAAGTCCTTCCCGGAGCAGGTTCACGCCCACCAGCACATCGATCTCGCCTAACCGAAGTTGTCGAAGAATTTCAATGCGATCGAGCGTATCCACTTCGCTGTGTATGTA